>CAJXGK010000169.1 GCA_913053815.1 uncultured Rhodanobacteraceae bacterium | reverse complement strand
ACAGATTCCCCGCCAGCGTTCACCGGGACCCGAAGCCGCCCGCTTGCTGGGGGTGATAACGTGAATACCCGCCTGCAGCCAGTCGGCATAATGGTCGGCCAGTAGATCGCTGGCCGTGCAGTCGATGATGGCGGCATGAGGGAGATGACTGGCATGCACATGCGCTACAAAAGCGTTGAGGTCGGCATGTGCCGATTGCTGCAATTGCTGACGCCAGTCGGTGGGAAATTCACCGCCCTCATGCAACCATTGGCGACGACTGTTGGCAATGGCCCGGATACGCAGATCCAACCCTGAGTCCGCACGCAGCCGCTGTTGGGTTGTGCGAATCTGTTCCAGCAGTGTGCCGCCAATATTACCCGGACCGATTATACCGATACTCAAGGTCTGGTCGGAGAGCAGGAAAGCCGCGTGGGCGGCTCGTAAGGCACGCACCGCATCGGTACTGGACATGGCCAGGGAAATGCTACGTTCGCTAGAGCCCTGGGCAATGGCCCGAACATTCACCCGAGCCCGTGCAAGCCCCTCGAAAAGTCGTGCCGCCACACCGGGGGTACCGACCATACCGTCGCCGACTGCGGCAAGTATGCTAATACCACGAGACATTGATATGCCCTGCACCACACCGGTGCTAATTTCCCCAGCGAAGGCCGCGTTCAAGGCGACTTGAGCCCGATCGGCATCGACCTCACGAATTACACAGCAGATCGAATGCTCGGATGATCCCTGCGAGATCATAGTTACCGATACCTCGGCAGTGTGCAGGGCTCCGAAGGCGCGCTCGGCGGTACCTGGTACCCCCAACATGCCAGCGCCCTCGAGATTGAGCATGGCCATGCCGGACACTGTGGTCAGCCCCTTGACCGGTTCCCCAGGAAGGCTTCTGGTATCGATATAGGTGCCGGGTTGTTCAGGTCGAAAGGTGTTACGGATATGAATAGGAAGTTGGCATTGCAAGGCAGGGATCATGGTCTGGGGGTGAATAACCCGTGCCCCAAAGTAGGCCATCTCGCAGGCCTCGTGGTAACTGAGTGTTGGCAGTGGAATAGCCTCGGGAACCAGGTCCGGATCGGCACTGAGCACACCGTCGGTGTCACCCCAGAGAGTTAATGCCACGGCATGGCTAAGGGCGGCAAAGATCGCCGCCGAATAATCGCTACCGTTGCGACCCAAAGTCGTAGCACAATCCCTCTGGTCACGGGCCACAAACCCGGTGATCACCACGCGTGCGTTTCTATGCTTAGCCTGCCAGGTTGCCCAGGCCGCTTCACTGCGGGGCCAATTCACGCTAGCCCCTAATTCGCCATGCTGCACCGTGAGGACCTCACGTGCATCGAGAACCGTACAATCTAAACCGTCATGGCACAGATACGCCGCTAACAGATGCGCACTACACAGTTCACCAAGACCCTGTATCTCGGCGCGTAACGCAGCGGGCCAAGCCTTTCCGTCAGCTTGGCGTAGCATTCGGGTGAGTAAAGTGAACTGGTGCCGAAGCCACGCTGCAAGCTGTGGATCCTGCAGCGGCTCAGCGATCTTAAGATGACGCTCCCGCAGTGCTTCAACCAGAGTATCGCGATCCTCCGCAAGCACGCTCTGTTCCAGTGACACCAGTATATCGGTAGCACCTTGGATGGCAGAAACTACGATAATCTGTGCGCTTTCCCCAGTGTCTCGAAGTATTTGTATCACCCGCGCATAACCCGCGGCATTAGCAGGGCTCGACCCGCCAAACTTGTGTACGGACGGTTGCTCGGCGGCAACCTCGGGGGGGATGGGACAGGGAAGTGGTGACGACATCATGCTGATCTCCGTAGTGAGACCCTGCCGGTATCGCGATGGAAAGTGGGCAGAGACGCTTCCCGCCGCAGTATCCGGCGGGGTGAGTGTCTGAAAGCCCTAAGGCTAATTCAATCCACGTACCCACCGCTTCCTGTAATACAGGTTGCGATGGTAGTCGTGATGGGAGTAATGCGCCGGGTTACGCCAACCGCAATTACTCGGCAGCATCGCAGCAGCGACTGTGATGATGTCGAATAGGAGTGACAAAACGAAACCATGAGCATGACGGGAGTAAAGCCTGCGTGCGCGGCACTTGTCAAGCAGCGCATCGACAACATCGCATGATCCGAATACGAAAAAGCATGAGAAACCGTGGCAAAACAATAGCCTGTGATGAACAACCTGTAAGGTGTCAGCGCATGGCTGATGGGCCTTTGGTTGATCGGTAAAAGGGGGTTTCACCGTGCTCGTGATCGGTGACGTCACGAACCACACCCATCTCTGGGATGCGCGCCCGCAAAGTACGTTCAACCCCTTGTTTGAGAGTGACGTTGACCATTCCACAGCCCTGACAGCCGCCACCGAACGCCAGCATAACGTCTGCTTCGGCGGTGACTTCAACCAGGCTCACGCGGCCGTGATGACTGGCCAGTTGGGGATTGACCTCCTCGGCGATAACCTTTTGCACACGTTCGACTAGATTCGCCTGTTCGGCGCTCATTTCGCCACGCAAGTGTGGGGCTCGGATATTGATTTCTCTACCAGTCGGCGAAACCACCAAGTCGATATTTGCCCCTTCCAACCACGGTTGACTGCTTGAGTCGATCACCAGACGCCAACCCGAGTATTCCATGATCCCATCATCATTGCTGATTTCATATGGCTCACAGAAGGTCATCTCACAATCGGCCGATAGGCTGCCCGGCTCGCGGACACAGATGCGTACCGCCCAATCCGGTGCACCTTGTTCACTCAGTAATTTACGGAAATATTCTTGGGCTTCGGGACTTACTGCAAGCATCTAAAGACTCCCGTTGACCCCAGCTATTGTACGCGCAGCAGATGGTGGTCCCAGTCACTTAAAAAAATCTACCGGCGAATTAAAAGGCCAATGAGGTGGGGGTGAAAGTATGAAATACCCGGGTTAGATCACTGAGTGGCTTCTCATGCCTCACGCTATCTCCTTAAGGCACAGGATAATGGCGGGTGAAGTGATGACTCGTGCGGTGGTGGCTCGCCGAGCGAGGAGCCTTACGATAGCGTACAGAGTAACCGACCGTCGTTGAATCTCCCTCGTGCCCTGAGTCTACGGTAACAGGAAACCTTGAGACTCCTAGGGTTGGCGGCATTCGCCGGAGATCGGTACCCGTGGTGTGTGCTGAGAATCTAGTTTTTCCAGTAAGGCACCCAGTTCGCTCTTCAGCGGCGTTGAAAAGCTGTAGGCCTGACTGCCCATCTCAAACTCAAAAAGTACCGAGTGAAGAAACATTCTCTTTAGCCCCAACCTCTGAAAACGTCGGTTGACGTCGCGATCTCCATAGCGATCATCCCCTACCACAGGGTGCTCGATATGGGCTGCGTGAACCCGTATCTGATGGGTGCGACCGGTTTCCAGGGTGGCTTCTACCAAGCTGCATTCCACAAATCGCTGGATCTCCCTAAACCGGGTCAGGGCCGGCTTGCCCCGGGCCGACACCCTGACCATCCGTTCTCCTTGCCCCCCCTTTGAGCGGTACAGAGGAGCGTTGACGTCGACACGGGTGCGGGGCAATGCCGGTGCCAATAAGCTCAGATATTGTTTGTGTACGCGGCCCTCGCGAATTTCCCCCTGCAAGGCAAGCAAGGCACTGCGACGTCTGGCCAACACCAATAAGCCTGAGGTATGCCGGTCTAGGCGATGAGCTAACTCAAACGGCTCCTTCGGCCTAGCGGCACGGAGCAGCTCTATGACACCAAAACTCACCCCACTGCCGCCGTGACTGGCCATACCGGCGGGTTTGTTTAACACTAAAAAATTACGATCCTCAAAACTGATGGCATCCAGCAACTGCTGAATCTGCCAATCCGAAGGTTGACCTTTACCCTCATTGTTGGCTTGGCGTACTGGCGGCACCCGGATCATATCCCCTTCTTGCAAACGCGTATCAGCATGCACCCGACAGCTGTTGACACGCACCTGACCGGTGCGCAGCAACCGGTAAATAAGGCTTTTCGGCACCCCTTTGAGAAGGGTAATCAAGGCGTTGTCGATACGTTGCCCGGCTCGTTCGGGGCCGACCTCAATATGCTGAACTTGGGCTCGGGGTACAGGTGATGTATTGGTTTGCATTGAAAAATCAACCGACTGAAGCCTATACTTTAACCGCGCAGGGTCAGGTCTGTATGCACATGTTATATTTCCTGACTACTGGCAAAATGGGATGGCGCAGTCATATTTGGGTGAAAACCCTAGTGCTGGCCACCTTTTAGTGTCGATGCCATCCAGTGCCCACTAAGCCAGATTCGGACCAGAAGATGGGCGCTGGTGTGAGTAGACAAGCCATTTCACGCCGAAGCAGCAGGAAGCTTCGGCCCAATGCCGCACTGCGGCGCAACCCCATCTGGCCGCCTTGAGCGCTGATGGAAAAGTTGCCGGGTGCGCAAGAGGATCTAGTCAATGAAGCGCATGTTGATCAACGCAACTCAGCGTGAAGAGTTGCGTGTGGCCATTGTAGATGGCCAAACCCTGTACGATCTTGATATTGAAATTCCTTCTCAGGAACAACGCAAAGGTAATATTTACCAAAGTCGGATTACCCGGGTTGAACCTTCGCTAGAGGCCTGTTTTGTCGACTATGGTGCCGACCGGCACGGTTTTCTTCCTCTCAAGGAGATCGCCCGTTCCTACTTCACTGACGGGGTCGATCCCCACAAGGCCGGTATCCGCGAACTGGTCAAGGAAGGTCTTGAACTGGTCGTCCAGGTAGAGAAGGACGAACGCGGTAACAAAGGCGCAGCTCTCACCACCTATCTCAGCCTGGCTGGGCGGTATATGGTGCTGATGCCCAACAGTCCCTCTGCCGGAGGGGTGTCACGGCGCATTGAGGGAGCGGAACGCAAGGTGCTCAAGGAGGCACTCGACCAGATCGAAGTCCCCGACACCATGGGATTGATCGTTCGTACCGCCGGTATGGGGCGTGACCCGGAAGAGCTGCAATGGGATCTTGATTATCTTCTCAAACTCTGGGAAGCCATCGATACAGCAGCAAAATCCAAATCGACTCCCTTCCTGATCTATCAGGAATCCCGGCTCATCATCCGGGCACTGCGTGACTATATGCGCCCGGA
>CAJXGK010000168.1 GCA_913053815.1 uncultured Rhodanobacteraceae bacterium | reverse complement strand
TAGTCAGGGTGGAGCCCAGGCCCAGAAAACCCATGCCATGACGGCGTTTATTACGGATCTCATGGCGCTGCTTTTCGAGGGGTAGGCCATTGATTTCGACCACATTGTCGAGCATGCGTGTAAACACCCGCACTACCTCTCGGTATTCATCCCAGTCGAAATTCGCTTTAGGGCCGAAGGGGTCGTGTACGAACTTGGTTAGATTCACCGAGCCGAGTAGGCACGAGCCGTAGGGGGGCAGCGGCTGTTCACCACAAGGGTTGGTAGCCCGGATAGTTTCGCACCACCAGTTGTTGTTCATCTCGTTGACCCGGTCAATGAGGATGAAACCAGGCTCGGCATAGTCGTAGGTGGAGACCATGATCATGTCCCATAGATGCCGGGCTTGAACCTTGCCGTAGATCTTGCAGGCCACCAAACCGTCGTCACGGACGACGTAGTTCTGATGGGTCGGCCATTCGCGCCAGATCACCGTTTGCGGGTCGGACAGGTCGAGATCACTCTGTTCCTTGATATGTACGGGAAACATCAGCGGCCAGTCGGTGTCGGCTTCGACGGCTTGCATGAATTCGTCAGTGATCAGTAGCGACAGATTGAACTGCCGTAGGCGTCCGCTCTCGCGCTTGGCCCGGATGAACTCCTTGGCATCCGGGTGGCCAACATCAAAAGTCCCCATTTGTGCACCGCGACGGCCCCCGGCAGAGCTAATGGTAAAGCACATCTTGTCGTAGATATCCATAAACGATAGCGGGCCGGAGGTATGGGCGCCGGCGCCGGATACATAAGCACCACGGGGGCGCAGGGTCGAGAATTCATAACCGATGCCGCAGCCGGCCTTAAGCGTGAGCCCGGCCTCGTGGACTTTTTCGAGGATATCATCCATGGAATCGCGGATGGTCCCGGAAACCGTACAGTTGATGGTTGAGGTGGCCGGTTTGTGGGCTCTCGCCCCGGCATTGGAGATAATGCGCCCGGCCGGAATGGCCCCACGGCGTAGCGCCCACAGGAAGCGTTCGTACCAGTGTTCGTGCAACGCTGGGCTGATCTCTACTTCGGCGAGCGCGTGGGCAACACGCTGATAGGTGCCGTCGACATGGCTATCAACAGGGGTGCCGGTTTTGGTGCGCAGACGGTATTTCTTGTCCCAGATATCCTGAGAAGCGGGTTGGAGTGGAATTTCTGCGAGAGTGGGTGCGGGCTGCACGTGGACTGTGCTCATAATCCTTTTTTTCCCATATCAGTATGAGTTGCTTTGAGGTCTGGAACTCAGGCACAAAGGGACCGCAGCGGGGCGTGGGTAGGCCCCTTGCATCGCCATTATTTATGCCGTACATGACCCAAGTCTCCCCAAGTGCCTGTATGGCTCAAACCCAACAGATTGATTTATTCGGGTATCGAAACCACAACATGTTGTGTTTGTGCCTGGGGGGAAGAAGCTACTGCCAAGGGCGCAAGCTGTCAATCACAGAGTGTCCGGGTAGGGCCTGAAAAGGTACCGGTAGGGACTCGGTTGGGGAAATGGGTCAAAAAGTGACCGAGTAGGCAGCCTACTCGTTGAGTAAGCAGGCATACTGCACGCTGGGTTACTGCAGAGATTGCCGCATGTCTGGTTGCCGATGGGCGCTATTGCTGCTGTTGTTATGGCTGACTGCCCCAGTATGGGCCGCTGCCCCCACTCTGGTCTTGCGAGGGGATACGACGACTACCCGTAATCTCGCTGCCGGTTTGGCCAAGGCCTGGGCCGGGCACGGCGGTGGGCATCTACAGGTGCAGCCATTCAACACGATTTCCGGTATTGACAACACCCTTTCCGGCAAGGCGGATATTGCCGGTTCAGCAAGGCCGGCCTTCCCCGGGCGGACCCAGGAATTGCGGCTGCGTTTCATCCCGGTAGCCTGGGACGCTTTAGTGCTGATTACCCAACACGACAACTCAGCCCGTAATGTGACTCTGCAACAGATCTACAATATTTATCTCGGTCGAATCAGCCGATGGAATGTTGTAGGAGGAGATCACCAGACCATCCATCTCGACTCGATCGCCAGCCCTTTGGATGGGCTGGAGTTCGATCTGCGCCGGTTTATTTATGGCCGTGGCAATCAGCAGGTGGCGGCACCTTGGTTATATCTCAACACCCAGCAGATGGATAATGCCGTGGGACTGGGCCCGCAGAGTTTGGCTGTCACGGCCTATTCCGACGTGTTCCATAATCAGCGGGTCAAGATGCTGGCCGTTGAAGGGATACGTCCCGATGCGGCAACCATTGCCGCAGGGCGTTATCCCTTGTTCATACCCTTGTATTTCGCCACTCTGCCAGGCGGTCACCATGCGGCTGAAGTAGCCCGGTTCATGGCATTTTTGAAGACCCCGGCGGCGGCGGTAGTGATGCGTGCCCACGGCTTGATCCCCTATGCGGAGGGGGGGGTCTTGCAACCGATGAGCGCCCCGCGGAATCGCTGGCTGGCAGCGCGGATCCGGGCTGAGCTAAGTCACGGTGCGATCGCTATGAACGGTCCACTGGCAGCACTTGGCACCATTCACTCCCCGGGGGCGAGCCGGGTCCCTCGTAGCAGTAAATCTTCGAAATCTATCAGATGAATAGGTGAGGAGTGAGCAAGAGTGCAAGACTGCCATCTGACCGCACAGTAGATTTATCGAAGAGCCCCATGGGGTAGTTAGATGGGTTAGCTGTAGTGCGGCGCTCATCAGTGTGCTGCACTATCATCGGCGCTTTCATGATCGTCAAGAGAAGTCTCATGTCGATTCTAATAGCGCGCTCAAAAGCCCTTAAACCGCTATCCATCCAGCCTCTGGATAACGAGACCCTGGCGGCTAAGCTGAAGCACTTGCCACTGGCTACGCGACGCTGGATCCGCGGTCATGGGTTCGAAGCCGCACCGGGTACCCACTTATTGCTACCCGATGCCCAAGGCGGGATCGCCCAGATCCTTGCAGGTGTTGATCCGGACGATCCCCTGTGGTCGTTGGGGGCCTTACCACGGCTACTACCTGCAGGCGATTATCAGATTGAATCCAGCAAGTTATTGGCTCAGGCAAAGCTGCCCGAGCTAGGCTTTGCTCTGGGTGCGTACCGGTTTTCAGCATACCTGACTCAAGACCGCAACCCAATACGGCTGGTGGTTGAACCGGCAAGACTGGCTGAACTGACGCCATTGTGGCAGGCGGTGAGTCGAGTGCGGGATTTGGTCAACACGCCCACCCAAGATTTGGGGCCTGCCGAACTCGGTGCGCAAGTTCGCCAGTTAGCCAAGGCCTATGCGGGACGATTTCACCAGTGGGTGGGAGAAAAACTTCTCCAGGGAGGCTTCCCCGCCATCCATGCCGTAGGCCGGGCCAGCCCCCGAGCTCCCCGCTTACTTAAGCTCACCTGGGGCCGGTCTGGCGACCCACTTGTGGTGCTGATCGGTAAGGGCGTGTGTTTTGATACCGGAGGATTGAACCTGAAGCCTTCCGGTTCCATGCGCTGGATGAAAAAGGACATGGGCGGTGCAGCTCAGGCCCTGGCCTTAGCCGAACTGGTAATGCAGGCTCGCCTGCCGGTGCGACTGATCCTGTTGATCCCGGCTGTGGAAAACGTGCCGGCAGGTAACGCCTATCGTCCTGGCGAGATACTCACCACCCGTGCCGGTTATACCGTGGAGGTCGATAATACCGATGCCGAAGGGCGATTGGTGCTATGTGATGCGCTGGCCTACGCAGTTGAACACAAACCGGGTCTAATTCTCGATTTTGCCACCCTGACCGGTGCGGCAAGGGTGGCTTTGGGTCCAGATCTGCCGGCGCTATTCAGCAATCGCGATGCCTTGGCCGAGGCACTGCTGACCGCGGCCGGCTTGGAACACGATCCGCTGTGGCGATTGCCACTATGGCAGCCTTATCGGGTCATGCTCGATTCGTATCTGGCCGACCTCGCCAACAGTGGCACTTCGCGTCATGCCGGCGCCGTTACGGCGGCACTGTTCCTGCAGGTGTTTGTACCCGATGCCGTGCCGTGGATGCATATGGACCTGTATGCCTGGAATGATAATGAACGGCCCGGCCGGCCACGGGGCGGCGAAGCACAAGGGTTGCGGGCTTGTTTCGCCTTTCTGCAGCAGCAGTACGGGCCGGCTCGAACATGACGGTTGCCGGGCCGCTTCAGTGAGCCATCAACATAGGTAGGTGGGCTTCGCGCAGCAGATGGCGGGTCACCCCACCCAAGATCATTTCGGCCAATCGTGAATGGCCCCAGGCCCCGAGGACAATAAGATCTGCTCGCATCTCGGCAGCAAACTGGAGCAATTCTGCGGCGGCTGGTTTGACGGGCTCGAAGTGCAACAACTCGGCAAAAATGGCGTGGCGGGAACACCAGTCGGTGAGATCCAGTGATGGTAACCAGGTCAGCCCACCCGGCCCCGTATCGGTATGCCCGTCGAGGATGCATACCTGCTCCGCTTTGGCCAGGATGGGAATCGCCCCCGTCAAAGCCCGGGTGGCTTCCAGACTGCCGTTCCAGGCAACCAGTACCCGGTGACCGGTCTCGGCTAGGGGGGTGTCAGCGGGGATCACCAGGACCGGGCGGTTGGCGGCAAAAATGGTTCGCGAGGTCGCCCCGAATCCCAGCGGCCCATCCTCCATGTCGATCGAATGCTCCATGATCACGAAATTAGAGCTGGCTGCGGCCAGGCACAGAACCTGGCCGATATCCCCCTCACCGACCCGCCAGTTACCATGCAGATCGTAGGATTCGAGCGTTTTCTGCCACCATTCGGCCTTACCTTCTGCGGCATGTCGGGAGCGCTCGGCTTCCATGACCTGCGCGGTAACGGCTTCGGGTACGGCGAAGGCCGCCGTGGGGAGGGGGGCGGCATGGATGCCGTTGAGATGGGGTGTTGGAACGGTGCAAATGAAAAACTGTGAGCCATTGGTGTTGCGGCCGACGTTGGCCATGCTCAGTACGCCTGGGCTATCGTGGGTGAACTTGAAGTTTTCATCGGCGAATTTCTCGCCATAAATGCTCTCACCCCCTCTGCCATCGCCACGCGTAAAATCGCCCCCTTGAAGCATGAAGCCTGGAATGACACGATGAAAAGGGCTGTTCTTGTAATGCAACGGTTTGC
>CAJXGK010000167.1 GCA_913053815.1 uncultured Rhodanobacteraceae bacterium | reverse complement strand
GTAGCTATTGACAACATTTTGGAGTGATAGCGGCTATGGCCAGAATCCCCGACGAGCAGATCGAACACCTCAAACAGACCACCGACCTGGTGGCTGTTATCAAAGACCGGGGGGTGCAGCTGCGCAAATCCGGCCGTGTCTACAAAGGCCGCTGCCCTTTCCATGAGGAAAAGACGCCGTCGTTTACCGTCAATCCCGCTGAACACCTGTGGCACTGTTTTGGCTGTGATAAGGGCGGTAACGTGATCCAGTTTGTCCAGCTCGTTGACCAAATCAGCTTTCCGGAAGCGGTCAAACGGTTAAACGGCCATCAACGGGATGCCCTGGTCGAACCGCCAGTATCCGGTAAAACGTCTTCTTCCTTAACCGCTCAACCGCCCCCGGTGAATCCCGCCCAACGGGTCAAGCTGCTGACCCGTGTGGCGGCCTTCTATCAAAAATGCTTTGCCAACCGCCCGGAGGGCATGAAGTACCTGATCAAGGGTCGCGGCATCAACCACGTGACCCACTTCAAAAACTACCAGCTCGGCTACGCTGACGGCAGCTTGCTGGATGCCTTGCCGCAGGATGACGACAGCCGCAACCTGTTCAAGGCCCTGGGCGTGCTCACCGGCAAAGGCCGTGAATTATTGCAGGGCTGTGTGGTGTTCCCGCTGTTCGACGATCAGGGCAACGTTGTGAATCTTTACGGTCGGCGGCTTATCGATGGTGAAGTCAATCATCTGACTTTACCCGGCCCCAAGGTTGGCCTGTGGAATTACCAGGCCGCCAAGCGCTCCACTTCCCTGCTGCTGACCGAATCGGTGATCGATGCCTTAACGCTCATTGATCGAGGCCTGCACGATGTGATGCCGTGTTACGGGGTGCATAGCTTAACCGATGATCTGCTAACCCATCTTGAAAAATGCACGGTCAAGGACGTGACGCTGTGCTTTGACGGCGATGCGGCCGGCCGGCGTGGCCGTGATAAAGTCAGCGAGCAGTTAAAGGAAAAAGGCATGACCGTCCATGCGGTGCCGTTACCCGACGGCGAGGACATCAACACCTTCCTTAACCGCCATCCTGTGTCTGCCTTCCAGGCCTTACTGAACGCCTCCAATCCCGACCACCCCCACCCCACCGAAGCCGAAAAAACTGAAGCGGCCAATGTGCCCCGGGTTGATAAAACCGACCACGGTTTTAAGCTCACCCTCGGCCCACGGTGTTATGAGATCAAAGCCATTGCCCGACAGGGCACGCAACTGAAAGCCACCGTGAAAGCCAGTGTGAACCACAAAAAAGGTTTTGAACTGCACACCCTCGATCTGTACAGCGCCCGCTCGCGGGAAGCCTTTGCCCGCAGCTGTGTATCACTGTTCGATGAAGAAGAGCCACGCATCAAGACAGATTTAACCGACGTTCTGGAACAGGTCGAAGCCTGGCAACCGGAAGGTGCTTCCACCGCCGCCCAACCGGTCGAACCCAGCGCAAAAGAAAAAGCGGCGGCGTTGGCGTTTTTAAAACACCCGGACCTGCTCGATGCGATCCAGCAGGACATGACGCTACTGGGCGTGGCCGGTGAGGACTTGAATAAAGTGCTGTGTTATCTCGCGGCGACTTCCCGCAAGCTCGACGATCCGTTGTCGCTGCTCATCCAGTCGCGCAGCGCCGCCGGCAAGTCCACCTTGCAAAACGCGGTGCTGGCACTCATCCCCGACGAAGACAAAGTGGTCTATACGCGCATGACGGATCAAGCGCTGTTTTACCAGGATGAAATGGCGTTAGTGCATAAAGTGCTGGCGCTGGAAGAAGCCGAAGGCCTGGGTGGTGCGGCGTACTCGCTGCGGGCCTTACAGTCATCGAAAAGCGTGAGTGTGGCCACCACCAGCAAAGACCCGGTGACCGGCAAGATGAAGACCGAGCACTACACCGTGCAAGGCCCGGTGGCGGTGATGCTCACCACCACACAACCGGATCTGGATGAAGAAACCCAATCCCGGTTTTTAACCTTGACCATCGATGAAAGTGAGGCGATGACGCAACGCATCTTTGAGAGCCAGCGTCATGCCGATACCCTGGATGGGGTGCTGCATCAAATGGCACGGGGTGAGATGATAAACAAACACCACACCGCACAGCGTTTATTGGCACCGGTGATGGTGATCAACCCGTACGCCAATCAGCTGAGCTTCCCCTCACGCTCGTTACGCGCCCGGCGCGATAACAAAAAGTATCTGATGCTGATCAAGGCGATTGCCTTTTTGCATCAGCGCCAACGCGAGATCAAGGAAGTGACCCGGGGTGACCAGGTGTTGCGTTACATCGAGGTCACCCAGGACGATATCCGCAAGGCCAATGCCCTGGCGTTGCATGCGCTGGGGCACTCGCTGGATGAGTTATCCGCACCGGCCAGAAATTTACTCACCCAAATCCACGCCATGGTGAAGCACACCTGTGAGCGTGACGGCATTCAACCCGGCGATTATGTCTTTACCCGCAAGACGATCCACGACGCGACCGCGTGGTCCGACTTCCAGGTACGCACCCACATCAAGGAACTGGAAACCCTGGAATACCTCAAGTGCCGGGCCGGAGCCTGGGGCAAGGAGTATGTCTACGAACTGGTGTATGACGGTGAAGGCGGGGACGGCGAGCGCTTCGGTCTGAGCCTTGCCGACCCCGACAGCCTGAAAGAACCCGAGGGCGGTGATCGATGAGTGGTGATAAAAACATCAACTCCGCGGGTGAAAACACCGACTCCGAGGGTGACTTCGCGGACTGCGTGCGGACTGCGCGCACACCGTTAAACACGGTTCTTTCCTTTAGCTGCCGGGGGTTGCCTGCGCGATGGGCCACTGTGTGGCGTTGCGCCGGGAGCGATACCCCGGGGGAGAGAGGGGCATGACCTTTTTAGAGGGCATGACCGCCTTGCTGAGTCATTTGCGGTTAAGGAAATACAGCCCGGCGACGCTCGATAATTACGGCGATCAACTCAAGTGCTTCGGCGAGTGGCTGGAAAGACAAGGCATCGTTGACCTGCGTGCACTCGCTCGACAAGACATCCGTGACTATCAGGCCGCTGTCAAACAGGCACCCATTGGACGGGAGACGCAAGCGTTACGCTTGCGTGCCGTGAAACGGCTGTTTAATCACCTGGTGGACACGGCGGTGATCCTGCTCGATCCCACCGAAGGGATCCAGGAAGTCAGTCGCAGAGAGACACTGCCCCGGCCGGTACTGACCCAGACGGAAGTACGAAAACTGCTGGATGCGCCGAATACGTCGTTACCGCAAGGCATCCGTGATCGGGCACTGATGGAAGTGCTGTACGCCAGCGGCATCCGCGTCGGCGAACTGGAGAAGGTCACCATCCATCACGTCGATCTGCCCACCCAAACACTGCAAGTGCGTCACGCCAAAGGGGGCCGACCGCGCACCGTACCGCTGGGGAAAACGGCCACCCGGTGGCTGAAAGAATATCTGACCCAGGTACGGCCACGCCTGGCCAAGCGCCGACCCTTTGAACGCACGCTGTTTTTAGTCAGAGGCGGCAAGCCTTTAGTACAAACTCAAATACGCCATTTGTTACAGGACTATCGAAAACAGGCGAAGATCAAAAAGGGTGTGACGCCGCATATCTTAAGACATACCTGTGCGACGCACCTGCTGCAACAGGGGGCCGACATCCGCGCTATCCAGCAACTGCTGGGCCATATCTGTCTGGACAGTACCGTCATCTATACCCGTGTCGCACCGTTGGAGGTAAAGGCGACACACCAACAATACCATCCCGGTAATCGTCAGGAGGACGCGTGATGACACTGACGGATGCGATCCGCCAGTACCTCAATGCCATGTATGCGATGGGCAGAAGTCCGCACACGGTGAGGGGTGCCAAGAGTGCATTAAAAGAACTGCATCGCTTTTTACAGCACCTGGATGTCGATCAGATCGAACACCTGGACCATGACACCCTGATGCACTACCGGGAAGAACTGGCCTGGCGGCTGACCCCTAAAGGCACACCATTAGTCCCGCGCAGTCAATCCGAGTGTCTGGGGCACCTGCGTGCGTTCTGCCGCTGGCTGGTCGATAACGATTTACTGGTCGGTGATCCGTCGGCCAAGATACCGAACCCGAAAAAGCCGCATCAATTACCGAAAGCCATTCTGGAACAGAAGGAGATCCGGAAGCTACTGCAACAACCGGACATGAGCAACGTGACGGGATACCGCGATCGTGTGGTCCTGGAAGTGTTGTACTCCACGGCCATGCGGCGTGAAGAAGCGGCCAACATCACACGGGAAGATACCGACACCGAAAGCGGTTACATCATCATCCGGCAAGGCAAAGGCCGAAAAGATCGCGTGGTGCCGTTAGGCGAAAATGTCTGCCGGCTCATCGACACCTATCTCGTCGGTATCCGTGCCGACTGGATCAACAGTGACAACGACAACCATCTCTTCCTTAACCGCTTCGGCCAGGGTATGAGTCCCATGGCGATCTGGTGTGTGGTGAAGAAATACGCCAGGGCCGCCAAACTGAAAAAGCCCGTCTCGACCCATACGTTCAGGCACTATGTCCCCTTCCTGATTATGTCTTGTAGTGTTACACCAACCTGGTTTTTCCAGCAAACACGCGAAAATGTAGCGATATAGTCCAGACTCCTTCCATCAGCCCCGTGTAGGGGAGGAGTCCACCATGAAGTTTGTCATTAATAACCAAGTAGTTCTGTCGCGAGAACCAGAGGGACCTCTCGCGGCACACATCGGCACATTTACAGCATTCATCAGCACCCAGGGATATGCACTGTATTCGATTCACCGACAAGTTCATCTCGCCGCGTGTTTTAGTCGATGGCTTAAACAAAAGGGTGTCGAACGACACTTCATTACATCCGAACATACGAGGCAATATTTGCGCTACCGAGCTCGGCAGGTAAAGATTGGCCAAGGTGACGCTGCTGCGCTTAAACACCTCATCGACTTTCTGCGCAGCGAGGGCCTGATTCCTGCCGAGAAGGTATCGGCACCTCGACCAACGCCGGTCGAGCGCTGTGCGCAGGCGTACGAGCAACACCTGCGCGAGGCGCAGGCCTTGGCCGAAGCAACGATTCTCAACTACGTACCGTTCATCCTCAGTTTTCTG
>CAJXGK010000166.1 GCA_913053815.1 uncultured Rhodanobacteraceae bacterium | reverse complement strand
CGTCCGGCGATTTGAAGTAGTCCTCGCGGTAGTCCTCCGCAGCCATCCACTCCGCGAATGCATCCGCAACATCGACGAGCTTCCAGCCGTGTTTGGCACTCTTGGTCGCAAGCTCGAACTCGCCAAGGCGAATGCGCAGGCGTCGTTCGTCGGTCTTGTCGTAGACGGCGAACCAGACTCGCTGCGCGCCGGCTAGGTTCTGCTCCCAAGGCAGGGCAGCGAACCGTCCGTAGTTCTCGACGAGTTGTTCGATCCTACCCATGCATCGCTTCCCTCTCGCGTTGGGTCAGCAGGCCATTGAAGCTCACTTCCACGACCGTCCCTAGTCGCCTGTAGTCCAGCCATTCCCGTCTCGAAGCCTCGGCGGTCATGGCGTGCCACAGTTCCGCATCGTAATCAGCAATGGTCATGGACTTGGAAAACATCAGCAATCCTCGAGGACAGTTCCAGAGAAGATCTAAAAGTATAGCCCCTGAAACTTCTGTGTTGCCGGGACTATCCGGGATCGGATGATCGAGCAATGTCCACAGCAGCTGGAGCGAATCCGATGTGGCGGCGGTTATTATGGCCTCTTCACGTCCCTCTCGGTAGCGCCTGATCCACGGCCTGGGAACCGCCCAGTCTGCGTCGCAAAGCCACACCGAAATTCACGCAACTTTTGTCCTGGATCAAGGGGTTCAGAAATACAATCGGTAACATAATTTTTCAGGTGTGGGATGGGTCCTTTCCCAGGCTAGAGAGCCATTCCGATACTGGCACGGGCAGATGCCGCGTAGTGTACCGTGCCATTGGCTATTCCGAGGTCACGTAATGAATCCCGTTGTCTTTTTGCACAGGCAATTGTCCTATTTCATGGGCACATCCGCAGACCAACCCGGTTTCCTTTTTAAATCACCATCCGCTCCAATGTTCATGCACGAACGGGCGCAGATCATCCTGCGGCGCACGGAAGTATTGGCTTGGGTATTCATGGTTCTGGTACCCATGTGGCTGGCTGTTGATGTACTGATATTCCCTTCATCAGTGGTTATCTCGTTGGTATACGGCCGTCTGCTGGTAACCCTTTTTCTGGGTGCCGTGCTGATTTTCTCGGTCGTTATGGTGGAGCGTGCATCCTGGTTGACCGCCTATTTCTTTCTAATTTGCCTGGTGGCGATACCAGAAATTTTTGAGATTTTTGCTCATTCTGTTTTCTACCATTGGCAAATTAACAACCTTCATATCACGGCAACGCAGTCAGCAGCGATCTTTCTTTATCGACAATTACCCATTGTTTACATTTCGGGACTAGCCCTGTTCCCATTGACGCTGCTGGAGTCGCTACCCATTCTTTTGGCCATGCTGGTTCTGGTGGCCATCTCCCATACGGGAACGACCGATCCGCTGGCATTCAGTGCCGCGCTCGTGGCTGAGTTGTGGTTGGTGGTGGTTATCGGAGGTTCTGCGGTACTGGCAGGGCTACTGCAGTTCAACTTGTTTTGGCAAAGGCATCGGCTGGCGGATTTTGATGCCGAAACAGGGCTGCTGACCAAGCAAGCCGCCTTGGAGCTTATAAAATTATTCTGGGATGACCAAGCCCAGGCCAAGCGCTACATAGGAGTGGGGATGATGGCTATTCCTCAGGCCAGCGCAGCGGCCCCGAATCGGCAGTCGGACAGCGAACGGTTGTCACGTGAGGTGACCTACCTGGAGCAGCATTTGCCCCCAGGCATGCAAGCGGTTCGCTGGTCGAGCCATTTTCTTGGGGTTATCGCTACCGGTTATAGTTACCAGGAACTGCGGGACTTGATGAATACCCTCTATGACCAAACCGATTCACCTTCCAATCCGTACGGTGGTCGAAATGTCATCGTTGCCGAGCGTGCCATCGACCATAGTATCAGTCCGGCCAATCTACTCTCCACCGCGGAAAAAAAGCTCAAGCGCGCACTTAGGAGCCGACCCTAAGAAACCGAACGATTACCGCGGGCAGTTATGTCCGCGATCACCGGCTTCGTCAGCCCCCGTCCCGCTCATGTGGTTGCGGACAGTCTTTCAAAAAACCATAGCGAGCGATCCGAATACAAGATATCCCGGAGCGGATCTCCAAGACCTATCAGGAGGCCGGCAGCAACACAGTCAGCGGGAACACAACGCAGCCATCGGGCCGTACAGTTGGTTTATTGTGATGCCCAGGCGTCTCCGGTCACTGTAGCTTACCCCCCATGTCGATGGGCTTACCCTGGGATAACGAGGTCAGATAGCTAACCAACGCCCGCATAGTCAAACTGCCGTAGGCGGGAGGCGTGCCGCCCAAGGCCCCCTTCACGCAGCCACGGATCTGTTCTTGCAGGGTAATGACCCGCCCGGCCCGCGCACTGTAGCGTGGAAAGATTGCCGCAGCATTGCTGAGATTGGGGAATCTGGAACCCTTTGGAGTCACGGTTGCGGCAAGGCCGGCACCCTGATGGCAGGCACTGCAGGTCCGGCCCCGGCCACCAAAGGTATCATGGAGAAAAATCTGTTTGCCTTGAGCCACGGTCTTGGCCAATGGCCCATTGATGGCAGCCTGTGCGGAAACCGCCCCCCCCAACCCGACCAGCGCGGCGATCAACACTAAGGTCTGCACAATAGGATGATGCTTGGAAGGTAATATGCTCAATCGGGTCATGTTTCAGTCTCCTCGTTGGGTGATAGGGCGGCCTGGATAGCCATCCGTTCGGTTCAGGCTGCAGAGCTATCGGATTCCATGCAACAGATCATACTCTGCTCATCTTCTTGTACCGCCGGACGCAGTCGTCTCCGTCGATTGGCAACCTGGAGGCGGCTCGGCGATAATGCTTATCTGTATCGCACTCGTAGCAGGCAGCGGCCTGATTATTGGGCCGATTAGCATGGGCACGAAGGCGCGATAACCGGAAAATCTGTTCCTGTCTGCATCTTACCGGTGCCGGGTGGAACGCGTCCGGTGTACGAATAGGCGGCGAGGCCGTCCTACCATTCATTGCAAGCACCGCAGGGTAATGCGGCCCGCCGGCCACATCCCGTCGCTGCGGGCGATCCGGAGTCAGACATGCGCTACATCTACACGATGAACAAGGTTAGCAAGATCATCCCCCCGAACCGCCAGATCATCAAGGATATTTCCCTCAGTTTTTTCCCCGGTGTCAAGATTGGTCTGATGGGGTTGAATGGCGCGGGCAAGTCTACCGTGCTCAGAATCATGGCGGGCATTGACAAGAACTTCCAGGGTGAGGCCCGTCCACAGCCGGGCATCAAGGTCGGACACCTGCCCCAGGAGCCCCAACTTGATCCGCAAAAAACCGTGCGTGAAACAGTGGAAGAAGGGGTCGGAGAAGTTTTGCAGGCCCAGGCACGACTGGAAGAGGTATATGCCGCTTATGCCGAGGAAGGTGCGGATTTTGACAAGCTGGCCGAGGAACAGCAACATCTTGAAAATCTGCTGGCCGCTAACGATGCGCATGCCCTGGAGCGCCAGCTGGAGGTCGCGGCCGATGCGTTACGTCTAGCACCCTGGGATGCCCTTATTGGCTCGTTATCCGGTGGTGAGCAACGTCGCGTGGCCTTGTGCCGGCTGCTGTTATCAAAACCTGACATGTTGCTGCTCGATGAGCCCACCAACCATCTGGATGCGGAGTCGGTGGATTGGCTGGAGCAATTCCTGCACGACTTTCCGGGTACTGTGGTGGCGGTTACCCATGACCGGTATTTTCTCGACAATGCGGCTGAGTGGATTCTCGAACTCGATCGGGGACGGGGAATTCCGTGGAAGGGCAACTACTCTTCCTGGTTGGAGCAGAAAGACCAGCGGCTGTCTAAGGAAGCCGTGGCGGAAAAGGCCCGTAAAAAAGCCATCAAGCGTGAGCTGGAGTGGGTGCGCCAGGCCGCCAAGGGTCGCCAGTCCAAGGGTAAGGCACGCCTGCAGCATTTCGAAGAACTGAACTCGGTCGAGTATCAGAAGCGCAACGAGACCAACGAGATCTACATTCCACCTGGGGAGCACCTGGGCAGCGAAGTGATCGAGTTCGTCAACGTGTTCAAGTCATTTGCTGACCGTCTACTGATCGAGGATCTGTCGTTGAAGGTACCGCCTGGTGCCATCGTTGGTGTAATCGGTCCCAATGGCGCCGGCAAGTCCACGTTGCTAAAATTAATCAACGGTATCGAGCATCCCGATCGGGGTGAGGTCAAGGTCGGCCACACGGTCAAACTTGCCTATGTTGACCAGTCACGCGAAGCCCTTAATGGCAACAAGAATGTCTGGCAGGAAATCTCCGGTGGTGCTGACATCATTACCATTGGCAATTACCAATTGCAGTCGCGCGCCTACTTAGGTCGTTTCAATTTCAAGGGGACCGATCAGCAGAAGTTGGTCAGTCTGCTCTCCGGAGGTGAGCGAGGTCGCTTGCATCTGGCCAAGACCCTGATGCAGGGTGGCAATGTGTTGCTGCTTGACGAGCCGACCAACGATCTGGACACCGAAACCCTGGCGGCGCTTGAAGAAGCGCTGGAGGCATCGGAGTCCCGCGACAAGGAAAGCCAGACCCAGATCGCCGACCTTGGCCGCCGGCTCAATCTTGCCCTGGCGCGCAAGGTGCAGGAACTGGCGCGTTACAGGTCGGACTTTTTCGGGCGTTTGCGCGCCATTCTCGGCAATCGCGACGATTTGGGCCGCGATATCTTCTGTAATCTGTGTGTCGTCTTTCATACCCGTTTGACGAACGCGCGACCCGTTCTATTCATTCGTCGACATTTTATTTTCGAATACATTTTTTTGAATACGAGGCCCGCGTAGCCGTCAAAAAGAGCGAACCCAAGAGGAGAGGTCAAATGCATAAGCTGATTCAAAAGTACGTCCGAGCCGTTCACGCGCTAGGCGCGTTGAGCGACGATGCCGAAGCAGACGCGCAAGCGCGCGTCGCAGCGCTCGCTACGCAACTGCGCGCCGCAGGAGCGAGCGAGCGCGTAATCGCCGCGTGCGAGCGCTCGCCAGCGTTCGTGATTCGGCTTGCGTTGAACCACGCCAAGATGGCGTGGGTACGTCGTGTACCGTCCAACGTCGCGCTTGACGGTTACGCGGCGCATCACCGCTAGGCGCCGCGCCGCGGGTGTGGGGACCCCGCCCCCATTTCGCCAGCACCATGACATTTTTGTCGCGGTGCTGGCGTCGCGTTTCTCCAGGACACCACG
>CAJXGK010000165.1 GCA_913053815.1 uncultured Rhodanobacteraceae bacterium | reverse complement strand
CCGGGATGACGGAATTTTTATCTGCTGTTACGGCTCTGCGCTCACGGCCATAGACAAGCATGCAACGACCCTTCTTATCATTCCCGCACAGGGTGGCATGCATAGTTAGGCGACGACCCTGAAGACGTCTAATCAGCCCCCACGGAAATGATCGGTAGCGCGAATCAGTGCCTCCATGTTGCCCGGCTCGAAAGCCGATTCCCAGCATCCGCCGTAATCTGCAGATCGGCCTCCGGCCAAGCTCTATGTAGATCCCAGGCTGAACGCAATGGGCAAACCACGTCATAACGTCCCTGTACAATCACCGCCGGGATGGAACGAATGCGTTCGATATCCCGCAGCAATTGCCCATCCTGTTTAAAAAAACCGCCATGCACGAAGTAATGGCATTCGATACGGGCAAAGGCCAGGGCGAAGTCATCGGCCGCACTAGCTTCGATATACGCTGGATTCTGATGCAGAAAACTGGTGGCTGCTTCCCAGGTCGACCAGGCCCGGGCGGCCGCCAAACGTAATTCAGGGTCAGCACTGGTCAGACGCCGATGATAGGCGCTCATCAAATCACCATGCTCAGCCTCAGGTATGGCATCAAGATAGCCCTCCCAAGCATCCGGAAACAGGGTGTTACAGCCCTTCTGATAAAACCATTCCAGCTCTTCGCGCCGCAGTAAGAAGATGCCGCGCAATACCAGTTCAGTTACTGACTGCGGGTGGGCCTCGGCATAGGCCAGAGCCAGCGTTGACCCCCAGGAACCGCCAAATACCTGCCAGCGATCAATACCCAGGTGTTCACGCAGACACTCGATGTCCGCGACCAGATCCCAAGTCGTGTTCTCTCGCAGTTCGGCGTGCGGCGTAGACCGACCACAACCGCGTTGATCAAACAACACAATACGGTAGGCCGATGGGTCGAAAAACTGTCGGCACCGGGCATTGCATCCACCCCCCGGCCCACCATGCAAAAACACCACCGGCTTACCCTGTGGATTTCCGCACTGCTCAAAGTACAAACTATGCCGCTCGGAAACCTGCAAATATCCATGGTCATAGGGCTCGACCTCGGGATACAGGGTACGGCGTTGACTAGAGCTCATGCGGTCTCTCCAGACGGCGAAAACAACAACGGCGCCTGGTGGCGCCGGGGGGTAGATTCTGAAACTGGTCGGGGCGGCGAGAATCGAACTCGCGACCCCCACAACCCCATTGTGGTGCGCTACCAGGCTGCGCTACGCCCCGACGGTATTTCAGAATAAGTAATTCTAACAGCCTCAGCGAAGAGAAAAGAAGCCTTAGTGCAGCAAGTGCAGGATTTCTTCCAATTCCTGCCGTACCTGCCGTACTACCTCAATGGGTAAATGGGGTTCGGCCTTGACCTGTTCACCCTGTAAACGCTGCCGGGCACCCGTAATGGTGAAACCCTGTTCATATAGGAGCGAGCGAATCTGCCGAATCATGAGCACGTCATGGCGCTGGTAGTAGCGTCGATTACCTCGGCGCTTTACCGGATTGAGACTGGAAAATTCTTGTTCCCAATACCGCAGCACATGCGGCTTGACCGCACACAGTTCACTGACTTCACCAATGGTGAAATAGCGTTTCGCCGGAATCGACGGAAGTTCCCGGTTACTGCCTGGGTCCAGCATAGGCCTCTACCCTCAGTTTCAGCTTCTGGCCAGGGCGGAAGGTCACCACCCGGCGCGCAGAGATCGGGATTTCTTCCCCGGTCTTGGGGTTGCGTCCAGGTCGCTGGTTCTTTACGCGCACCCCAAAATTACCGAAACCCGATAATTTGACGGTTTTGCCACTTTCAAGAGCTGCCCGGATGGTCTCGAAAAACGCATCCACAAATTCTTTGGCTTCGCGCTTGTTCAAGCCGACATCGCTGAAAAGTCGTTCTGCCAACTCGGCCTTGGTCAATGCCATGACTACCCCCTGAACTCCGCTTGCACACCCAACAATAGAGCATCCATCACCTTGTGGATGCATGCATCTACCTTTTCATCTGTAAGAGTGCGTGAACTATCTTGTAAAATCAAGCTAATAGCGAAACTTTTTTGTCCATTAGGCAATTCTCGACCCCGATACAGGTCAAAAAGCTGGAGATTTACCAGCAAATCGCCAGCCGTCTGCCGGGCGATCTGCTCGACCTCTGTCCAGGCTACGCCCTCATCCACCACCAGAGCAAGATCGCGGCGGACACTCGGGAAACGGGCCAATGGCCGGGCCTTCGGCAAGCTGCGACGACGCAACGCATCCAGGCACAGCTCGAAGGCATAGACCTCTCCATCCATACCGAGTTTGCTCAGCAATTGTGGATGTAAGGCCCCCAATGCACCGATCGAGCACCCCTCGGCAAGCAGGCGGGCTCCGCGACCGGGATGCAACCACGGTGGCAAATTATCCTGTTCAAACTGGAAACGCCCAGGCTCTCCGGTCAGGGCCAACAAGGTTTCCACAGCACCTTTAATATCGTAGAAATCCACACTACGGAGCGGCCTATTCCAATGCTCAGGCTGTATCGACCCCACCGCCATGCCTGCCAGACTCTCAATCTCGTGGGGCGTCTTACCGTCGGAACCCCGCTGGAAAGTCCGGCCCAGTTCAAATAGACGGACGCGGCTCTGCTGACGGTTGCGGTTGGCCCGTACGGAGGCAGCAAGACCGGGTAACAAGGAGGTGCGCATCACCGCAAATTCTGCCGACAGGGGATTGGCGAGCGCTACCGCAGCATCCTGCAACCCCCATGTTTCGAGGCTGGCGGAGGAGATAAATGCGTAGTGGATGGTCTGCAGAAAATCGCTTGCACACAAGGCATTGCGGAACATGCTATCACCCACCCTGGTCTCAGATTCGGTGACCACACAGCTGCCCGCCACGGGCAAACTTACCGGGATCTGATCATAGCCATGGATGCGGGCGATCTCTTCGATCAGGTCTTCCTCACACTCCATATCAAAACGCCGAGAAGGAGGCACCACGATCCACGCCCCCGGCTCACGGGCCAGGTGCATATCCAGGGCGGTGAGTATCCGCTCGATGACAGAATCGGCAATAGGCACACCGAGTATCCGTGCTACCCGCTCACTGCGGAGGCGAATCGGTAAGCGGGTGGGAATATCTTGAAGGCGTTCGGCAACAGTGATGGCACTGGCCTTACCGCCGGCTATCGCAATCAACAGACCGCTGGCCCGTTGTAACGCCCGGGTTGGAAGCTCGGGGTCAACCCCCCGCTCAAAACGATGCGCTGCATCGGAATGCAAGCCAAGCCGGCGCACCACCCCCATGATTGTGGCCGGTGCAAAATGAGCGCTTTCCAGAAAAATGCTTCGGGTCGAGGCCTGCACGGCACTGTCCGCTCCACCCATAATACCTGCCAGGGCAATCGGCCCATGACCATCGGTAATCAGCAGCATGTCAGGATCCAAGCTTACGTCGAGGTCCCCAAGCAAGCGCATCGATTCATCCGGATGTGCCAAGCGCACATGAATTTCGCCCTGCAAACGATCATCATCGAACGCATGCAAGGGTTGACCTAGTTCAAGCATGACGTAGTTGGCAACATCCACCACCGCATTCACCGGACGCAAACCCGCACGCCATAAACGCTGCTGCATCCAGGTGGGAATCGGAGCCTGGGGATCCACGCCTTCGATGACTCGCCCCAGATAGCGCGGGCAGGCCTGCCCGGCCTCCAGGCTGACCCGCCGCCGGCGATCACCCTGAATGGGCACCTCGACACAAGGCGGCGTACGCACGCCCGCATCGAACAGCGCCGCGACATCATAGGCAAGCCCCAGCATGCCGAAACAATCGGCCCGGTTCGGCGTCAATTTCAGCTCAATGCTGGCATCCGGCAATCCCAAGGCCTCACTCAGCGACTGGCCAGGCACTACTTCTTCGGGCAGTTCAAGCAGGCCCGAAGCATCTGCGTCGATCTGCAGTTCACAGGCCGAGCAAAGCATGCCATCGGAGGCCACCCCACGAAGTTCAGCGCGCTCAATGCGTACCCCATTGGGTAAGACGGCTCCAGGCAAGGCTAGGGGGGTTTTCAAACCAACCCTGGCGTTAGGGGCCCCGCAGACGACGGTAGTCGGTTCATCGGCCCCAGTATTCACCTGGCAAATCTGCAGGCGCTTGGCATCTGGATGGGGTTCGCAGGTGAGAATCTCGCCCACCAGCACATTCTGCAAATGGTTACCCAGCACTTCAACACTTTCCACTTCGAGACCCGCCATAGTCAGGCCGTCGAGCAGCAGCTCCCGACTCACTTTTACATCGACCAGTGAGCGCAGCCAGTTTTCGCTGAATTTCATGATTCCTCCATGTCCGGAAATCGAAGCCTGGGTCCGGCCCCACAATTCATGCGAATTGACGCAAAAAGCGCATATCGTTCTCGAAGAAGGCGCGTAAATCACGTACCCCATAGCGCAGCATGGCGAAGCGTTCTACCCCGATACCAAATGCGAAACCGGTATAATGCTCAGGATCAATGCCGCAATTGACAAGCACCTTGGGATGCACCATGCCGCAGCCGAGAACTTCCAACCAACCCGATTGACGATCGGCACTCCAACGGATATCGACTTCGGCCGAGGGTTCGGTAAACGGGAAATAACTCGGTCGAAAACGCATCTCGAAATCGCGCTCGAAAAACGCCCGGACAAACTCCACCAAGGTCCCTTTTAAATCCGCAAAGCAGGCCTGTTCGTCCACCAACAAGCCCTCAATCTGATGGAACATGGGCGAATGGGTCTGATCAGAGTCGCTGCGATAGACCTTACCCGGAACAATGATGCGAAACGGCGGGGTGCCACCCTGCATGCTGCGAATCTGCACCGGTGAGGTATGGGTACGCAGTAACCGTCCGTCACCGAAATAGAAGGTGTCATGCATGGCGCGCGCTGGATGGTGGGGGGGAAAATTGAGGGCCTCGAAATTATGCCAGTCATCCTCGATTTCCGGACCTTCCTCACGGTGGTAACCCATACGTTCAAAAATACTGCAGATCCGGTCAAGAGTTCGGGTAACCGGATGGATATTACCTCGCGTCGCCGTGCGTCCCGGCAAACTGGTATCGATCCGTTCCGCCAGCAGACGCCGCTGCAGGTACTCGTTTTCAAGATGCGTTTTCTTCTCTGCCAGCAGCGCCAGCCAACGCCCCTTGGTCCGGTTTAACTCTGCTCCACGGGACTT
>CAJXGK010000164.1 GCA_913053815.1 uncultured Rhodanobacteraceae bacterium | reverse complement strand
TCCACCACCCCTACCAGCGCCTGATCGACTGCCCCCACGGCCAGGTCCACCAACGCCATCTCCAGTACGGCTTGCAGACTCTGCACATACCGGCTGATGAACAGACTGGGCCCACCGAGTTGCAAATTGGCGACTACATGAAAGCCCGCCATGCCACCCAGCGTATTGATGAAGTTGAACGGTTTGGGCAGTTCGTGTTGACACAGCATCTGCTGTTGCACGCAAATATTGCTCGCCAGCGGCCCGTGTGCAGAGCCGATATACACCCCGCAATCCGAATGCAATTCATGCCCCTGCACACAGTGTGCCGAACCCAGCAACGCCAGCCGAACGAAACGATCCACGCGCCGACAGGCTGTTCGGCATACGTCTTTCAGCATACTGTCGAGCGCCGGCAAGTCCTCATCGTCACGCAGCGCACACAGATAATGCGAGCCGGACAATAATGTCGCTTCCATTACGGCTGCTCCAGAATCAGCACGGTGTTGTTCCCACCGAATCCAAACTGGCTAAGCAGGTAACACCCGGGCGCGGCCGGCGCCTCGGCGATCAGCGGGGTCACATGCAGGGCATCGTCCGTTTTTTCAAATCCCGTGGTGGCCGGAATAAAGCCTTGCTCCAGCGCACTCGCGAACAGAATCAGTTCATTGACAGCGCAAGCGCCCATGGTGTGCCCCAGCCAGGGCTTGAGTGCGCACACCGGCGGCAGGGGCGAGAACACCCCATGCATGCCTTGCGCCTCGGCGGCATCATTGGCAACAGTACCGGTTGCGTGCGCCTTGAGCGCACGTATCTGTTCGGCCCCCACGCCCGCCATCCGCAGACCACGGGCCAGCACCGCTGCTATCGAGCTGCCATCCGGGTTTACCCCGGTCACCCCATAACTGTCGCAATTGGATGCGCCGCCCAACAGTCGAGGCGTTCCAGCCGAGCCGGGTTCGACGCTCAACACCACGGCACCGATGCCTTCCCCCAACACCATGCCGGCACGGCGGGCATCGAAAGGTCGCAGCGCATCCACCAGGATTTGCAGTGCGGAAAAACCGCCCAACGTGGTGAGATTGGCCAGCTCGACTCCAATCACCAGCGCCTGTCGGTAACGGCCCGACGCCAGGCTGCGTTGCGCCGCAAGCAGGGCATTCGCAGCCGAGGTGCACGCGGTATTCCAAGTATACGTTGCGGCGCGACTGCCGGTAGTTTCTTGCACGATGGAAACGATGGTGTCGAACCGGGACTGTCGTATCGGCAGGGCATGCCCGACGTCACCGGCGAGTGCTCGCGCATAGCGCGCCTCCTCGCAAGCGATGGAAAGACAGGAAGAGCCGAGGAAAACCGGCAGCTCTCGACATTGCTGCGCATTCAGTCCCGCCTGACTTACAGCCGCCGCTACGACCGGCGGCAACAAACGTTCCATGCGTTCAGGGTCGAACAGAGCGGCATCGTCCGCAATGCGATAATAGCTCAGTTCCAGCGGATCGCTGAAGGTATCGAGATGCACTCCGGTGATGTTTTTCCGGCCCGCCCGCAGGGCCGTCACGCAAGCATTCCGATCCGCGCCCAAGGCGCAGTTCAAGGCCATCCCGCGCAAATAAGCCTTTCCCATCGCCCGCGCTCAGAGCCGAATGAAATCGGCCAACGTGTTGATCGATTGCAGGGCGGCACGCGTTTTATTATTGCCGGCGATGCGCTTGCCATACCGCTGCTTGACCGCAAGCGAAATCTGCAACGCATCCAGCGAATCCAGTCCGAGTTCGCCCTCCCGTCCGATCAGAATTGCATCGTTGTCAATCTGTTCCGGGCGCACATCCTTCTCGCACTCCTCGATGATGAGTACCTTCAACTCGTGCATCAGTTGTGCTTTATCCACGTTAGTGTTTTCCTCGTCGCCAGCCCATATAAAGCCCTGTCATCACCAGGCAGGCGCCACCGAACGCGAACAGCTTCAATGCCGATCCCGCCACCATGCTCACTCCGCCGTCACGCAGGAAAACATCCAGAAAACCATCCAACCCCCAGGCCATGGGGGAGTAATGACTCACGGCCTGCAACGTCTGCGGCATGACAAAGCGTGGCACCATAATCCCGCCGAGCGCAGCCATCAACAAATTGGCCACTCCGGTAAATATGGTCGCCTGTTCGCTCGTCGTCACCAGATTGGCTACCAGCAAGGCATAGGCCACCGCGGCAAAGCTCGCCACCGCGGCCATCAGTATCAGCGCGGGCCAGGAATGCCCCAGGGTCAATGTATTGCCCCCGAACCACGGCACCACGAAGACACCGATCAAAAGCATCGAAATCACTTGCAGCAAATTGAGCCCGATATACGGCACCAACTTGCCGAACAACAATGTCGGCATACCGAGCCCCATGCTGCGCAGACGCATATAAGTGCCCTGCTCACGCTCGCGCACCCAGGTGGTGGACAAGGGGATGGCAATAAAGAACATGGCGAACAATAGCCAGGCCGGCACATTCTGCTGCACGGAAGACGGGAACCGTCCCTTCCCCCCAGGCGAGTAGAGCGACTGGCTCACGAGCAGCTTGTTCACCCTGTCCATATCGATCGATCCCGACGGTAGTTCGCCTTTACTCTGCCGGGCAAGAGCATTCAGCGCCTGCTTCAGATACACCTTGGCCAGCACTTCACGCACACTGGACTGAAACAGCCGATACACGGCAGGGAAAACATCCGGTGTCGCCATAATGCGCAGCGGAACCGGGGTATCGCTTGCCAATGACTCGCCGAACCCCGGCGGCACAATCAACACGAACCTGGGCTTGCCGCCGCGCACCTGCGCTTCCAGTTCCCGTTGCGACGCAGTAGTCGGCAACGCACGAAACCCGTGCATCGCACGCAAGCCCTTGAGAAGGGCGACATCCACTGCGCCCGTATCCCGATTGAGCAGGTAATACCCGATGTGCACGCCACTCTGGGCCGAAAACCGATTCTGCAATGCAAGCGACATGATCAGAATAAATGCAGCCGGCATCACGAACAGCAACACCAGCGCGTGCCAATCCCGCATCAGCAGCAGGATTTCCTTTTTGATCAAATGCAGGCTGGCTCTCATTTCAATCCCTGAGTTGATGGCCGGTAAGATGCATGAACAACGCTTCCAGGTCGGCGTGACCATAACGCACGCGATCCACGCTCACATCGGTGCCCGAAAGCAATGCGAACAACTGTTTTAATTGCTTGTCGGAGCATTGCGCAAGATGGCTCAAGGCCTCGCGCAAGGCCGGATCCGGCGCCCGATCCAGACCCATGCTCAGTTGCCCGCCCCGGTCGCCCCCGAGCAAGGTATGCAAATTTCCACGCGCGAGGAATCGCCCCCGATCGAGAATGCCGACCTCATCGCACAGCGCTTGCACCTCTTCCATGTAATGCGAACTGTAGACCACCGTTGTGCCCGCGGCATTAATGCGCTTGATTGCTTCCAGAATGAAATGCCGCGATTGTGGGTCGATCCCGACGGTGGGCTCGTCCAGAAACAGTAAATGAGGTTCCCCCAACAGGCCGATTGCCAGGTTCAGACGTCGTTTCAACCCGCCCGAAAGGCGCTGTGCCCGAGTGTGCCGGAATGCGCCCAAATCCGCCGTGTCGATGACGGCGGCAATGCGTTCCGACTGCCGAATGCCCTGGACTCCCGCAAAAAAATGCAGGTTTTCGAGCACACTCAAACAATCGTAAAACGCATTATCCTGGGGCACCAGGGCGGCCCGCGTCGATACCCCTTCTTGCGCGATATCGATGCAACCCGAACCCGGAGTCAACAAGCCCATGAGCAAGGAAATGAGCGTCGTCTTGCCGGAACCATTCGGCCCCAGCAAGCCAAACAGACTGCCCTTTTCGATATCGAGGGAAAGCTCGCGGAGGGCATCGCACGTACTACCGGGATAGCGAAAACTCAGCCGCTCAACATGGATCACTGCTCCCAACGCCTTGCCCCGCATGATGCTTTTACCAAGGTCGTCGTCATGGTACACGAAACCACGATACCCTCGGTTCGAAACCGATTGTAAAATGCGGCGAATCGTTCCAGCATGGGTCGGTCACCAATGGGAGGAGGTTCCTTTCATGAAGCGTTTTCTGGTATTGGCAGCCCTGATCGGAGCCACGGTCGTAGTGTCCGGTTGTTCTGAAAAGCAACAAGCCGCACCAGTCCCGGAGAAAGCCGCTCCCGTGAGCGCCCCTCATAAAGACGATGCCGGCCAAGAGATAACATCAACCACACCGCAAACTCACATGAAGGCGTCGGCCGCAAAGTCCGCGCCGAAACCAACCCCCACCGGTGGGGGTTGAACCTACTGCTCCTATTGGAGCATCGCAACGAAGCCCGACCATGCCGGGCTTCGTTTTCAAGCCGCAAGGCGGGCGGAAATGCAGCCGGCATAACGCGTTTCAGCAGCCCGTCAGTTGAGTCGTGGGAACGGCATTCCGCCACCCGGCGGTGCACTGCCGGAAGCCCCCCCCTGCGGGCCACCACCAGCCCCCGGTTCACCGCTCCCGCCCTGGGGGCCGGCGCGGGTACCGAAATCGCCCTTGAGACGAGCCAGCCCCGCGGCCGACAACTTCATGCCGTACTCGTGCCCCGGATTGAGAATAATGCCGGTATCGGCTGCCAATGAACCCACCACATACTCACCCGCCAACTGACCGGGATGAGCAAACTCACCCAAATCCGAGCTAATCCGCTCGGAATGCTCAGGGGCCGTGAACAGCACCATGAGATTGCCCATATCACCGGTCTCGAACACCAGTGCATTGGCCGAGGTATCGAGATTTTCCGGATCCATCGAGCGATCGAACATGGCATACAGGGGGGCTCTCAAAAGCGCCTGATACACGGTAATAATCGACACCTTGCCCGTTTGCGCACCGGCCAGCAGATACTCCAGTTCGGCGTTGGGTTCGAAGGTTGGTGGCGGTTGGTTGACGGGCGTTTGCCCTGCTTCACTCATGTTGTACTCCATTCAGATAAATCATAATCAAATGGCGGCAAGCCCCTGTTCAAGATCGGCCCTCAGATCGGCCTCATCCTCAATGCCCACGGACAATCGCACCAGGCCATCCTCGAAACCAACTGGCGCAAGCGGGCCAATGCCATCCGCGGCAAGGTGCCGTTCCTTCTCAAGGGACTGGTCTTCGGCAGCGACGGGCGGGCCATGTCTCCGTACCACACCAAGAACCGCTATGGCCGGCGCTACCGCTACTGCCAGCCC
>CAJXGK010000163.1 GCA_913053815.1 uncultured Rhodanobacteraceae bacterium | reverse complement strand
AAAAGACACTATCCATTCCGCTGACATTGCATAGCAGGTCAGCCAGTTCCTGTTGGCGTTGGTGGGTACCGAGTCCCGGGCGTAGCTCGAGCACGGCCAGAATGTTCTCGGCTACGTTCAGGCGTCGAAATACCGAGGGTTCTTGCGGTAGATAGCCGATACCCAGGCGGGCCCGAATGTGCATGGGCTTGCCAGTGATGTCGGTCTCGTCGAGAAAGATGCGCCCGGCATCGGCTTGAATTAGGCCGACCACCATGTAGAAACAGGTGGTCTTACCCGCGCCGTTGGGCCCGAGCAGGCCGGCGACTTCACCCTCGCGAACTGCAAAAGCAAAATTGCTGACCACCTCATGCCCGCGATAGCGTTTTTTCAATCCGGAAGCACAGAGCATTTCAGTGGCTGCCGCCGTTTCTATGAGTTGTACCGGTTAGGGCCGGGTGAGGACTGACCGGTTTGGCTGGAGCAGTATTCTTATTACTTTTAGCTTGGAAGATCAGATGAACCCGGCCTTTGCCGTCACTGTTACCGGTGACTGAGCCGGTCTGGGTGTTGTAGACCAGTCGGTAACCTTCGAAGCGGCCCTGGCCCGGTTGGATCACGACCGCCTGGCCAGTCAGCGTTGCGGTATCGCGGGTGACGTTGTAATCGATGGTCTGGGCACGAGCCTGCATGATGCCACCGTTATTGAGCTTCTGGTTCAGGTGGGCGGGGGTGCCGACAAGAACGATGCGGACGATGTGCCCGTGTTGATTCATGTAAGTCACACCCTGGTTGGCGGTTCCGTTAAGGCTGCCCTGCTGGATCTGCACGTTGCCATACAGATGGGCGATGTGATTGTTCTGTTCGGCCTTAAAACTATCCGCATTGACATACAAGGGCTGGTTGCGGTCGCTTTGCAGGGCCTGAACCGAAGTCAGTGGCAGTAGGGCCAGCAGCAGGGTCAGCAGCAGCTCAGCGCGTACTGCGCGATGTTTGGTAGAGACCGTGAACATGGGCCAGTAGCTCCATAGTGTGGGTGGCAGAGTTGGCGACAAAGCCGACGCCGCGAAGTGTAACGCCTGGTTGGCGGATCACCGTCGTCGCCGCGCTCCGCATCAGGTGCTGTGGCAGCCAGGCGGTGACATTGGCGGTATCGATACGAGTTCTGGGGCGATCCTTGGCGGCGGCTTGTTGCATCCGCACCCTGCCGTTCAGGCGGATTTCAGTGCCCGGGGCATTGATCCAGGCATATTGCGCAGTACCTTTCCAAGCGGGCCCCTGGGCCTGGGGCAGAACAAACTGTGGCTGGTCGATGAATAGCGAAGCATCACTGTTGCGCCGATCCAGTTGTGGCGCATTCAGAATCAGGCTGGGTCGTCCGTTGCTGTCGAGTAGGGTGAGTGAAAAATTATGCAGCGTATAGCTGGAGCGAGGGGGGCCGGCGAAGCTTGGTGGGGCGACACTGGGTCGCAGCCACCAGACCAGAAGCTGGCTGGCTCCCGCCACGGCAGCTAGGATAACGATTAGGGACAGCATGCGTTGAGACATCAGTACCAAGCGTCCTGCTCGAGTTTGGAAAATCCCTGCACTTCCAGCAACAGGTCGCAGACTTCACGGGCGGCGCCGTGGCCTCCCTGCCGAGTGGTCTGCCAATGGGCCGCAGCCTTTACCCATGGGTGGGCGTTGGCGACGGCGACCGCCAACCCGGCAGCCCGCATGGCTGCGAGGTCGGGGAGATCGTCACCGATCATGGCGCATTCTTCGAGAGACAGGTGTAGTGCCGCAGCGATATCGGCCAAGCAATTGCGTTTTTTATCACGACCTTGGTAGAGATGGGTGATGCCCAGCTCTCCGGCGCGAAGGGCCAGGGCATGACTGACCCGGGCGGTGATGATGGCTACCTCGATACCATAGTGTTGGAGTCGCTTCAGACCTAAGCCGTCGTGGGCATGGAAGGCTTTAATCTCATGCCCGTCTTCGGTATAGAGCAAGCGTCCGTCGGTCAGGGTTCCATCTACATCGAAGGCTGCCAGGCGCACCCGTTGGGCGCGGCTACGCACCTCGTCCAGAAGATTGGGATATAGCAGATGACTCATCATGGTTCACTAGACCACGCCGGCGCGCAACAGATCATGAATGTTCAGCGCCCCTACCAGGTGGCCGCTGCCGTCCACCACCAGTAGGCCGTGAATCTTGTGGTTTTCCATGAGTCGTGCGGCTTCCGCAGCCAGTTTACCGGGGGGGATGGTTTTGGGGGTCGGGTTCATCAATGTGGCGACATGGGTGGTACGCAAGTCCACACTACGGTCGTCCAGTGCGCGGCGCAGATCCCCATCGGTGAAGACCCCGAGCAGCTGTCTTTGAGCATCGATAATGGCGGTCATACCGAGGCCCTTACTGCTCATTTCGACCAGAGTTTCAGCCAAACTGGCTTGCGTCATGACTGCAGGAACCTTGTCATCGCGGTGCATGAGGTCCTCAATGCGCAACAACAGGCGCCGCCCGAGGTTACCGGCCGGATGCGAAAAAGCAAAATCCTTGGCGGTAAAGCCCCGGGCCTCCAGCAAGGCAATGGCCAGCGCATCGCCCATGACCAGTGCCGCAGTGGTGCTGGCGGTCGGAGCCAGCCCCAGCGGGCAGGCTTCTGCTGGGACGCTGACATCCACATGGACATCACTTTGTCGCGCCAGAGATGACTGCTTGCGTCCGGTCATAGCAAGCAACGGTACGCCTTGCCGCTTGATGAACGGCAGAATCATCAGTAGTTCCGTGGTTTCGCCCGAGTTAGACAGGGCCAGCAGCACGTCGTCATGGGTGATCATGCCCAGATCACCGTGACTGGCTTCGCCAGGATGCACAAAAAAGGCTGGGGTGCCGGTGGAGGCCAGGGTGGCGGCGATCTTGCGGGCAATGTGCCCGGACTTGCCCATGCCACTGACCACCACACGGCCGCGGCAGGCGAGCATGATTCGACAGGCCGCGACGAAGGTCGTGTCAATACGGGGCCTTAGCGAGTGGATGGCCTGGGCTTCGATGTCGACGACACGGCAGGCGCTATTGACCAGGGTCTCGGCCGTGTAGGGAGCACCGCGCGTTGCGGATGGGGCAGCAGAAGAACTCATAATGTCATCGGAGATCTGCCGCAGTCAGGGCGAATCCGTTACTATAGTGGCTTCGCATTCTATGCTTATCCAGCCTGGTTGCGCATGTGCCGGGCAAGACTCTGCATGCAGACTTCTGAAATCCAGTCCCTGATCGAATCCGGTTTACCTGGCGCCCACGTAGAAGTCAGGGGTAGTGACGGTGTGCATTTTGAGGCGCTGGTGGTCTGCGATGCCTTTGAGAATAAAATGACCCTAGCTCGGCATCGTTTAGTGTATGCGGCGCTGGGAGAGCACTTGGGTACGGATATCCATGCCCTGAGTCTACAAACCTTCACTCCTGCCGAAGCGGAGCGTCGCAGCTCGGTGAGCTGAGGCGCCGTTACTTGGCGGATACCCGGAGCCCCTTCCATTCATGGCCAGAATCGTTATTCAGGGTGGTGATCCACTGCAGGGGGAAGTGTGGATTTCCGGTGCCAAGAATGCGGTGTTGCCCATTCTTGCCGCGACCCTGCTGGCTGATGAGCCGGTGGCTATCGGCAATGTGCCGCATTTGCACGATGTCACCACAACCATGGAACTGCTTGGGCAGATGGGGGTGGAACTGGTGGTGGACGAGCACATGCGGATTCACGTCGATTCGAGTAAGGCCGAGCGGTTCTTTGCTCCTTACGAATTGGTCAAGACCATGCGTGCTTCGATCCTGGTATTGGGGCCCCTGGTAGCGCGGTATGGTCAGGCCGAGGTGTCGTTGCCGGGTGGCTGTGCAATCGGCTCGCGCCCGGTGGATCAGCATCTGCGTGGCTTGGAGGCACTGGGCGCTGAAGTCTCGGTTGAGGGAGGGTATATTCATGCTCACGCTTCCCGTCTGCATGGTGCTCGTATTGCCATGGATGTAGTGACGGTTACCGGTACGGAAAACATTATGATGGCGGCGACGCTGGCCCTGGGCACCACAATTATCGAAAATGCTGCGCAGGAGCCTGAAGTCGTCGATTTGGCTCATTGTCTGAATGCGATGGGCGCGAACATTGAGGGCGCTGGTAGTTCGACCCTGATCATCGAGGGTACTGAACGTCTGCATGGGGCCGATTACAACGTGCTTCCCGATCGTATTGAGACCGGTACCTATCTATTGGCAGGGGCTATCAGCAGCGGTAAGGTTCTGGTCAAGCGGGCGCGTCCCGACACCATGGACACGGTACTGGTCAAGCTTGAAGAGGCCGGTGCCGAGATCGATATTGGTGCTGACTGGATCAGTCTGGACATGCGTGGCCGGCGGCCGCGGGCAGTGAATGTTACAACGGCGCCGTTTCCGGCTTTTCCGACCGATATGCAGGCCCAGTTCACTGCGCTCAACTGTATTGCCGAGGGCGTGGGTGTGGTTACGGAGACGGTCTTTGAAAATCGCTTCATGCATGTTCATGAGTTGCACCGGCTTGGCGCGGACATTCGCCTCGAAGGTAATTCGGTAGTGGTCAAGGGTATTGAACACATGAGTGGGGCTCCGGTCATGGCGACCGATCTGCGGGCCTCCGCCTCTCTGGTTCTGGCGGGGCTGGTTGCGCACGGTGACACCGTCGTGGACCGGGTCTATCACATCGACCGGGGCTATGAGTGCATCGAGGAAAAGTTGTCCGGGCTCGGCGCGCATATTCGTCGTTTGCCATCCTGAATAGCACAGAGGGGAACCTCTAAAAACACACCTTTTCAATTCACGCGTGTGTAGCCGTGCAGCACAGACAGGTGCGTCTTGCAGCGACCGTGCCGATAATGTCTTCTATAAGCTCCGGTGTGCCTGCAGATGCACCTATTGGGGACACGGCAGGCCCAGCTTCCCGGCAATTAGAACGCAGTCATCCCACATTTGCGCCTACTCACCCATCGCTTGATGTTGTACCCCGCCCACTTCGTCGTGATCGGAAACTGGGCCGGGCCACACCGATCGAACGAAACTCTTGTCGGCCCATGTGGTGCAGACCAGCAAAGACATGCTCCATCCTTACCCGAACCTTGGCAATATGCGTGTTGCGGCATTGTTGGCAAGCACTCAAGGGCTTGCCACGTTAGGTTTTGTGCTGTGCCTTCAGCCCACCTCGCCACCTCGCCACCCGCAAACCAACGGCATGGTCGAACGCTTCAATGGGCGTATCAGCGAGGTGTGGCACACCACCCACTTC
>CAJXGK010000162.1 GCA_913053815.1 uncultured Rhodanobacteraceae bacterium | reverse complement strand
TGGCCAATGTCGGACCGGGGCTTGGCCCCACCGTCGGCCCGTCGGGCACCTTCCAGAACCTGCCGGACGCCTCCAAGTGGCTGCTGGCGTTCGGCATGTTGCTCGGCCGGCTGGAAGTGTTCACGGTGATGGTCCTTTTTTCCCGGCGGTTCTGGAAAGGTTGAGCCATGGAAATCGCGCGCGGCGCAATCACGGTAATCCACAATCCGGTTGCCGGGAACGGTAAAGCCCGCCGGAAATTCGACGCCACCCTGCGGGCGCTGGAAAGTCTTGGGGCGCGGGTGACCCTGCTGCATGCGCATCTGGGCTCAGGCGTGCTGGATCCGCACCACTGGGTACGCGTCTATGCCGAGCTCGCCGGCCTGGCCGAACGCATGGGTACAGTCTCTGCACTGGATATCGGTGGCGGACTCGGCATCCCACAATATCCTGACGAAGCCCCCCTCGACCTCAACACTCTTGCCGAAGGTCTGGCTGAAGTGCAGCAGGTCTATCCGCAGTATGAGTTATGGATGGAACCGGGCCGTTTTCTGGTCGCTGAAGCAGGCATACTGCTGGCCCGCGTTACCCAGATCAAGTCGAAAAAGACCCTACAGTATCTCGGTGTCGAAACCGGCATGAACAGCTTGATCCGGCCGGCCCTGTATGGTGCACGGCACCCCATCATCAATCTCAGCCGGCTGCATGCTGAAGCCGATACGCTCTATCAAGTCGTCGGCCCCATCTGTGAAAGTGGCGACATTCTTGGCAAGGACTGCCGCCTGCCCCGCTCCAGGGAGGGTGACGTGCTGCTTATCGCCCATGCCGGTGCCTATGGTGCGGCCATGGCCTCGCAATACAATCTGCGTACTCCGGCCACTGAAACGGTCATCGAATGAATACCCCGACCTCCGTGAGCGATCCCCGCACCGCCCAACGCTTCCGCTTGGTACGCTGCCGCTATGCCAAGGGTACGGCCGAGTTGGTGTATGCCTTCGACGCCGGCCCGGAACTCATCGAACACATTCATTTTCCCGGCCAGCCCGAACCTCAACCCGAACGCCGCAAAGCCTTCACCCAGGCCTTGCGGCTACTCCACTGGGTCGCTGGAACCAGCTATTTCAAAGCCGGCGTGCCAGCAGAAATCAGCTTTGACGATGAGCCCATAGATTCCGACAGTGCCGCTTTGCTGGACACCTTGTATCGCCATGGTCTGGCCGAGTTTGCCTATCGCAACCAACTGCAACTGGGCGATCGCATCCATTTTCCAGCGGCTGCAAAGCTACCGGAGCATGCCGCTTCGGCCCAATTGTCAGATCGGGTGCTGGTACCGATGGGTGGTGGCAAGGATTCTCTGGTAGTAGTCGAGGCCCTGAAATCGATGGCTGCGGAGGCTACAGCCATCTGGGTCGGTACCTCCCCGTTGATTGCCGCCTGTGCACAAACGACCGGCCTGCCCATGCTCAACATCACCCGGGAACTGGCTCCGGAGCTGTTCGAGATGAACCGGATGGGAGCCTGGAATGGACATATCCCGGTGACCGCGGTGAATTCAGCCATTCTGGTACTTGCCGCCTTGTTGTATGACTTCAGGGCGATTGCTTTCGCCAACGAACGCTCGGCTTCCAGTGCTACGCTGGAGTACGAAGGCCAGAAGGTCAACCACCAATGGAGCAAAAGCTGGGCCTTCGAGCAGGATTTTTCTGCGTATCTGCAGCGTCATATTGCTGCCGATCTGCAGTATTTCTCGCTGCTGCGCCCGTACTCCGAAATTGCCGTTACCCAGGCTTTTTCCCATCTACCACAATACTTCAAGCACTTTTCAAGCTGTAACCGAAATTTCCGCATTCTCAGTCCCAAGCCCGCAGACCGCTGGTGTGGGCAGTGCCCCAAATGCCACTTCGTGTTCCTAGCCCTGGCCCCCTTCTTACCCAAACCACGCTTGCTGTCCATCTTCGGCCACAACCTGCTCGACGATGAAACCCAGTGTGATAGCTTCGATGCGCTGCTGGAATATCATCAGCACAAGCCCTTTGAGTGCGTGGGAGAAGGCGCCGAAGCTCGGGCGGCGATGGCCTCGCTGGCAGCACGTTCGGAGTGGCGCGAGGATGCCTTAGTAGCGCGTTTCCGCCATGAGATCCTGCCGCAACTCGACCCCCAGGACCGACCTCTTGAGACCTGGTTACAGGCCGCTTCGGAACATGGTATCCCCGCGCGCTATCACCCGGCTCTGCAGTGGATTGGGAGCGACTGATCCGTCGGCTCGAATCCCATCATGACTGCCCTCCTAACTTTTGCTGGCCTTGCCTCATGCCGTGTAGCGGTATGGGGCTATGGGCGTGAAGCTCGGGCGACCTTGGGGGCCATACAGCGGCGCCAACCCCAGTTACAGCCGGTGTTGCTGGGAGCGAGCGAGCCGGAAGCCCGCCGGGCCCACGTCGAATGGCCGGATCTAGAAATCCATAGCGGCCCTCCCGATACCGAGGATCTTGCCGCCTTCGAGGTCATCATCAAGTCGCCCGGCATCCCTGCTTACCGCCCTGAAATCGCTGCGGCCACGGCCCGCGGAACATCTTTTATCTCCGGAACCGCGCTGTGGTTTGCCGAACATCCCCAAGCCCGGGTGGTGGGCATCACCGGCACCAAAGGCAAAAGCACCACCTGCGCCCTGCTCGCCCACCTGGCACGCAGTCTGGGAGTGCGTACCGCCCTGGCCGGCAATATCGGTCTACCCCTGCTCGAACTGCTCGATCCAGATGATCCACCGCAACTCTGGGTGGTGGAGCTGTCCAGTTTTCAAACCGGCGAATGCGGACCCCTGGAACTCGGCCTGATCACCAACCTGAGTGAGGAGCACCTGGATTGGCACGGCACCCGTGAACGCTATCAAGCCGACAAGTTGCGCTTGGCCCAGCAAGCCAACACTCTACTACTAGGTAGTTCCCAAGCCGAGCTACTGGCCGCCACCGCAAACCATCCCCATCGTGTTGGCCATGACGACCGCCGCGGATGGCACATAGAGCACGAAGCAATCTGCCATGGCTCACGCCCCATATTGCCAAGACAGCAACTGCCCTTGCCGGGCTTGCACAACGCCCACAATGCTTGCGCGGCCCTCACCGCCTTGGAACTCCTCGGCTACGATGCTGAAGCTGCGGCACCCGCACTTGCCGATTTCCACGGTTTGCCACACCGTCTGCAAAGGCTGGGCGAGAGAGATGGAAAAACCTGGATCGATGATTCCATCAGTACCACCCCCGAAGCCAGTCGGGCTGCCCTTGAAAGCCTACAAGGTTCACCCCTGGCACTGATTCTTGGTGGTCACGAACGCGGTCTTGACTGGAGCAAATTCACTAGCTGGCTCACAACCTGTCCACCACAAAGCATCGTTCTGCAAGGTGCCAACGCTTCGCGTATCGAAGCCACCTTGCGCACCCACGGTTTTGATCCGCTACGCCTAGGCAGTCTTGCTGAGGCCGTCAAGGTGATTCAACGCCGCCACCCACCCGGCAGTACGGTGCTGCTCTCCCCCGGTGCCCCCAGCTTCGACCAGTTTCACGACTACGCCGAACGCGGTCGCCATTTCACCGCTCTCGCCGGCTTCGATACCGAACAATCCGACACCATTCCCGGACTCGGAATCGCCTGAACCCAACCAATTCGCTACGCTCGCGATTCACCTTCGCTACGCTTACTCAAAGCAACGACACCGTAACCTGGATATAAAAACGAAGTGAAACCCGGAAAATACCTCTTCGCCATCGTTCCACTGCGCAACCACTGCCCCTGACACACTTGTCGGAACGCTCCCTGCTCATAAGGCGGCGCCTCGATTCCGGGAAGCGACGGGGCTTCCGAAACCGAGGCAATCCGTCTATTAACATCCTTATCTCATCAACTCGCTGTAGTTGGCGCAGCACCACGTAAACCATGAGCGATCACGCTGCTGGCCGAAACAATCCCTGCAAGAATCGCGGTAACCAAGCCAATATAGCCACCAAGAACCACGAATCCTCCCAAGCTGGCCCAACTACCGATCGCCAGCGCCAGCAAAGTCAGCCAGGCACCCAGCAGAAACAACATCCGCACAATCCCTGTAAACCCGCCGCTGAATGACCCCACCCAAACGTAAGCCAGAAATACTGCCCAGATAAAATAGAACCAACCGAAATAACTCGCCGCACCCATCGCGCTGCCGGCTATAGCAAGTTGGGCTACCCATAACAGGCCACCACCTCCGAAAAATACTATAGAATCAAGCGTTTGGTCTTGCAAGAAAGCAAGAATACCCATGACGAACAGAAGGATCGCCAGCGGATATTCCATATTGACTGCAGGGGCAAAGAGCTTGTCTGACAACCACAAAGCATGGGGCATACTGATCATCCAGAATGCCAGTGCCCAGGCCATGTAGCCGATCGTAGTTGTAATCGTTGTTCGATTCGTATTCATTTCAACCCTCCTCTTGTGATTCCACAAGTATTTGCATAACAGACGTGTATACACGGTTACCAAGGGAAAAATAAAAAAACCTGAAACTACTTTTTACTATCTAAACTGTTTTCAGACGCTCGACTTCGAGCAAAAAACATCATACGCCGACAAGAAGTCGGATTCTATGGGCATTGAAGCCCATTTATTGTAAGCCACATTGTAACATCACCCTTGTCGCTATCCGCCTCCTTCTCCGAGCATTAGGCCATGCCACTTCCACACGCGCTTATGGCTCAATAGCTCTTTCCAAACCCAATTACTTGGACTTCATTCTCCATATATAGTTCCTTTTGCCGTGCAGCCGGAGTCCGGATCGACAGACCGGATCGCACAAAGCAAGCTGTAGCCAACGCAAAGTTGATCTTTCCCGGCATGCGGCCAGGCTAACGACGGGGTATGAACATCTGGTGACACGGCACTCCGCAGGGATTCCGGTGACACGGCCCCCCCTCTGTCAGGATAGATGTCCGGTCTCCTAAACCGGGAAGTAACCCTAAGAGGGGTCGGAAGGTAAGAGAGGAAGGCCACGCTACAGTGAAGAATTCAAAGAGCAGGTGGTGCGCAAGATGATGCCGCCAAACAGCCAGTCGGTTGCCCAGCTGAGCCGGGATAGCGGTGTCAGTGAGCCGACTCTTTATCATTGGCGAAACCACTATCGTCATGAGGGGAAAGCGGTGCCTGCCGATCCATCGAATCCAGAGAACTGGAATGGAGAGAACAAGGATCACTATCGCTCAGTGAAATTGCAGGATCGTAAAGACGTGCGCCTGCGAAATTGGAGTGTTGCCATG
>CAJXGK010000161.1 GCA_913053815.1 uncultured Rhodanobacteraceae bacterium | reverse complement strand
ATGCGGTCGTGGTGACGAGATTGGTGGTCATCGGCAAACTCATCAAAAAAGAGCGGAGGCCCACTGCGTGGTCATGACTTGCTTCACTGGATTCCCGCCTACGCGGCAATGACGAGAAAGGGAATGCCGTCTGCCAACGGTTGCCGTATCACGTCGTACCGACCCCCACGACGCAGCAGAAAGAGGACCCGCTATGGCCTAAAAGCTCAAGACCAGAGCATCAGGTGCCTAGGGCTTCCAGAGAGTCACTCTTGCGCGGGCACTTCCATGGGCTAGGGCAGGGGAGGCCACTCTGTGACAGATCTGTGCTGTACCCGGACTATATTTCTCAAGCTTCCCGCTGCCATCCATTCCCACTGATAGTCCCCCCGTGTATGCTGCCTTGTCAGGTAGGCGACAACTATGGGGTGGCTATGAACATCGGGCGGCGTGCCCAGAAGGGTTTTACGTTGATCGAAATTATGGTAGTGGTGGTGATCATCGCTGTGTTGGCAACCTTGATCATCCCCAATGTCATCGGTCGTGCCGAGGACGCGCGTATTGCCAAGGCCACCGCGGATGTGCGGGCTTTGGAATCGGCGTTAGCCATGTATCGGCTGGATAATGGCCATTATCCGTCGACCGATCAGGGTCTGCAGGCATTGGTCAAGAAACCTTCTGGCGATCCTGCTGCAGATAACTGGCGTCAGGGCGGCTATATCCATGTTTTACCCAAGGATCCATGGGGACATGCTTATCAGTATCTATCCCCGGGGCAGCATGGTGAATTCGATATTTGGTCAAAGGGCCCGGATGGTATTTCCGGGAATAAGGATGACATCACCAGTTGGAACACCCAACAATCATGAGACTGGGGTAGGGAGCAAGCGGTTGTCTAGGTCCGCGCCAGTCGCCAGACGTTGTCGGATATCGGGGTTCACGCTGGTGGAGTTGCTGGTGGTGATGTTAATCATCGGTCTGATGACTGGCGTGGCGGTGATGAGTCTGTCAGTCACCGATCATGACGAATCGAGACTTGCTGCTAAGCGCTTGATCAGCGTGATGCGCCTTGCGCATGAAGAAGCGGAGATGCAAGGGCGTAATCTTGCACTTGGGTTCTGGCAGCGTGGTTGGCGGTTCTACCAACTCGATGCGTTAGGCAAATGGCATCCATTGCGAAGCGGTGGCTTGATGCGTCCACGTCGAGTACCTAGTGACCTCCGTTTCACCTTGCAATTGCAGGGTCTGGATGTTGCCTTGGCCCCGGAAGACCAAACTCATCCCCAGGTCTTTCTGCTTGCCAGTGGCGAGATGCAGCCCTTTACGCTGTACATCAAACAGGATGGGAAACGGCGTATCCGTATTCAGGGTGATCCCCTTGGACAGTTGCGGCAGGAGACTTTGCATGCCGATTAACCGTGGCTTCACCTTACTCGAAGTGGTGGTGGCTTTGCTGATCGTGTCTCTGGCATTGGCCGCGGCGGTTCAGTTGACCGGTAGCGGTGCTGATAACCTCAGTGTCATGACCCGCAAAACCGAAGCGCACTGGGTCGGTATGAACCAGCTTGCCGAGTTACGTGCTAGGGGAGCCTATCCAGCGATCGGTACGAGTCAGGGCAAGAGTGAGGAAGCTGGACATGGCTGGCACTGGTCGCAGGATGTCAGCCATGGCCCGGTACGGGGTTTGCGCAAGATCACTATCCGGGTGCGAGCGAGCGAGAAGGGCTCGATACTGGCTACAGTACGCGGCTTCATCGGTCAGGTCGAAGCGGCTGCCGTGGCACCGAGTGCGGTATCGGGTGCGGGTAGGCCTCCGGTGCCTTATTGATGACTGCGCCTTGCTATCGACGGGGCTTCACTCTGATTGAATTGCTGGTAGCCGTGGCGATCTTTGCGGTGATGGCCGCACTGGCCTTTGCCGGGCTTGATGTGGTATTGCGCCAGCGTAGTGAACTGGAGGAACACTATGCACACCTGCATGCCGTGCAACGCACTTACGAAGCCTTGCAGCGGGATCTGAGCGCAGCGGTGGCCCGACCGGTGCGTGATCAACTGGGTGGTTGGTTACCGGCGTTGCGTGGGGTCCCCGGTAGCGCTGAGTTGGGGCTGACTCGTTCCGGATATCCCAATCCGGCACAAGTACGCCGCAGCCATCTGTTGCGGGTGCGCTATGTGTTGCGTGATCACCAATTATTGCGTCTGCAATGGGCGGTACTTGATCGTGCCCCGGGTGATAAGCCACAGACCAGCGTGTTGCTCAAGGACGTAAGTAAACTTTCCTTTCGCTACCTTGATGCTCAGGATATTCCACAAAGTGCCTGGCCCCCGGCTGCCGGCACCGCGAATATCCAGGTTTTGCCGCGTGCTGTACGCGTGCGGGTTACCCTAAAGGGTGAGAGCGGCCCGTATCTCTGGACGTTTTCCCTGCCATGAACACGATGACGCAACAACGCGGTGTAGCCCTGCTCACGGCACTGCTGATTGTAGCGATTTTGACCACGGTTACAGTGATGTTGTCGTGGGATCAGATGCTGGCGATCCGCCGTAGTCAGGACTTAATTGAGCAAGATCAGGCCCGTCAATTATGTCTGGGTGCTGAGGCTTGGGCCGCGCAGACGTTGGCTAAAACGGCGCGTCAGCAGGTGGTGGATTTGCAACAGCCCTGGGCCCAGCCGATGCCGACGATTCCGATCGATGGAGGTGAGGTGACCGGTAGCCTGAGGGATCTACAGGGTCGATTCAATCTCAACAATCTGGTTAGCGGGAATAAAGTGGTGGGGGTTTCACAGCAGCGTTTTAATCGATTATTGCAGAGGGTCAAACTACCGATCGATCTTAGTGATGCCGTAATCGATTGGATCGATCCGAATGATATTCCGCGTGCTACGGGGGGTGCCGAGGACGGCTTTTACATGGGTAGGCTACCCCCCTATCGGGCCGCCAACATGCCCCTACTCAGCACTTCCAGTCTGCGTTTGGTGCGGGGCTTCGGTGCCCAGGCCTACGCTGTGATCAGCCCGTGGGTAACGACCTTACCACCGGGGACCTCGATCAATTTAAATACCGCTCCGGAGATGGTTTTGAGTACCTTGGGACTCAGTGCTGATCAAGTGACGGCCATTATCAAATTACGCGATAAATACCCTTTCAAATCGCTGGCCACCTTCTTAGCCAACCCAATTCTACAGGGCCAGAAAATCAATAGTTCCCGGCTCAGTGTGCGTAGTCAGTTTTTTCTTCTGCGGGCCGAAGCCCACCTTGGCAAGACTCAAACGATTCTTTACAGCGTGCTCCGTGTGGAAAATCCCGATAAAGTAAAGGTTGTCATGCGCTCCTGGAACACCTCACCCTGATGGATACTTTGTTACTGCGATTTCGCCCCGATGGCGCAGTGGAATGGCGTCTCAACGATGAGTATGGCCTCGGTAGTTTGGATGAAGCGGCTGCGTGGGCGCATGGCCGGTCGATGACGGTGCTGGTACCTGGAGAACAGGTGCTGCTAATTCGTACGGCGATGCCGACCCGCAAGGTAGCTGAGATTGAGCGGGCTTTACCGTATGCGGTGGAAGACTGGCTGATCGACCCACCAGAAAGTCAGCATTTTGCCTGGTTACGTGGTTCGGATGAAGTAGCTGCTGCGGTGGTTACCCGAGATCGCATGCAGACCTGGGCCGAGACCCTGCAAAGGGTGGGGATCCGGGCGCAATCGATGCATCCTGATACGTTGGCGGTACCGTGGCAGGTTGGGCGTTGGAGTCTTTGGCTCGAAGGTGATCGGGCGCTTTTGCGACATGGCCGTGCCGATGGATTTGCTTGCAGCCGAGGGGTACTTGTCGCCATGGTGTCAGCGCTGTATGCCGAGATACCCGAAGACGCCCTACCACAGGGTCTGGATGTCTGGTGCTGGGGTGGTGACCTGCCGGGGGAATGGCCGGAGGGCCTGGAAGTGCAACAACAAACCTTGGCGGCGTTCCCTTTGGTGGGTTTACAGCCTGATGCTGCGGAACTAAATCTTCTCCGTGGTGATTTTGCCATCCATGAAGTACTCGGACACCACCTTGGACCGTGGAAAATTGCAGCCGTGGCAGCGGTTATCTGGTTGGTAAGTGCGTTGGCATTACAGATTACGCGCCACTTCGTACTGGCTCATGAGCAGGCGCAATTAAACTCAAAGATTGTCCAAGTATTCCATCAGGCTATGCCGGATACACAGCGTATCGTCGATGCCAAGGTACAGATGCAGCAGGCACTGCAGGCGTTGCGTGGAGGCTCGGAGCGGGGTGGTGCACTGAACCTGTTGGCGGCTGCAGCTCCTGTCTTGGTTCATGCATCGGGCATGCAGATCCGCAGGATTGAGTATCAGGATGGCGAACTCAATGTGCATCTCACTGCTGGCGAGTTCGGCTCTTTTGAGCGACTGAAGAAGGCACTGCAAGTGCAGGGACTCAAGGTGAATCTGCAATCCATGAGTGCCCGGAAAGGGGTGGCTAACGGTAACGTGCAAATTCGTGGTGGTCGTACATGAACCTACAAAACAAATGGTTGGAACTGGAACCCCGTGAGCGTAAAGCGGTGGTATTGGGCGTGTGTATTCTCGCTTTTGGTATCGTATACGGCTTGATCTGGCGGCCACTCGTGCGGAGTGTGGAGGTGCGTACAGAGCAAGTGCAGAGTATGCGTTCTGATCTCACCTGGATGCGTCAGGCAGCGATTGAAATGCGTGCTCTACGTGGCAACGGCGTCAAGACAAGGGTCGTCCGTGGCGGTTCGTTACTAAGTGTGGTTGATAAGTCCGCGCGTGGGCAGGGTCTGGATAAAGCCATCGTCCAACTCACACCACAAGGGGACGATGAGGTATCTGTATCCTTGACCCCGGTCGATTTTGCTCGTGTGGTGCGCTGGCTTGGAGCTTTACAGTTGCAGGGGATCCGGATTCGCAAACTTTCCTTAGTCCCAAGCGGAGCCGGTCAGGTTCGGTGTAGCCTGACCTTGAACCGCACACCGGGGTCCTCGGCTTAGGCTTGGGCCGGTTGATCTGCGCATGAATATAAGATGTCCAACAGCTAGCCCGGTTATTTTGGATCACCAGGATGGTAGCGTTACATGGCCGGTATCAGGATGTTCGTATTGTTACGCGGCACGATGAAACCATGAAGCGCTTCTGGAAACTCATCCTGTTTGGGTTCGGCTGCTATACGGTATTTCTATTCATCCTGTGGCCGGCATCCTGGCTGGTCCCTAGACAAGGTTTGGCCGGACTCTATTTTACGGGGGTCTCGGGTACGGTCTGGTCAGGACAGGTGCAGACATTGGTTTGGCGAGGATTGCCGTTA
>CAJXGK010000160.1 GCA_913053815.1 uncultured Rhodanobacteraceae bacterium | reverse complement strand
CCCCAGACGGTCAACTGGAATCGGAGTCCCCAAATCCGCCGGGGGGGGGACTCCCCACCATTTAGCAAGCTCCATTTTTCACCCCTTGGGCCCATTGCTGGCTTCGGGGCGCGAAGGGAACGCGATAGGGCCGGGAGGGGGGGAGGCGAACGCATTGCTGGCAGGGTGTCCCGACGCCGCCGACGAACCGGGCGCAGATCGCAGCCACGGGGTGCCGGGCGGCTGCCGAAGAAGGTGAGGTGCGGCGCGCTGCCGGGGCTCCGTTCGTAAAGCCCGGGGGAGCGCTCCTGCGCTCAGGGGTGCTGAATTCGACCCGCGGAGCTCCGGGCCGGATCCGCGGCAGATAACACGCTTTGGGGGCGCGGGCTACACGGCGGACCCGCGGGCCAGGACCGATCCAAGTTCGGGCACCTCGCTCCGGTGCGACGGCGCTGGCAGGGCGCGTTGAGCGGGATGGAGGCGTGCGGGCGTAGGGCCGCGTCCCCGCCACGGGCGTGGCGGTTCTTTGGCACTCGCATCGCGAGCCGGATTGTGTTGCCCTCTGAGTGTGGCTGGCTTGGCGGCCCCGGCAGCTCAGTCGAAGGCGAGCACCTTGAGCGGTCGTGGCGACAGCAGCGCGTCATCGCTGAGCCCGACCAGGGCGTCGCGGAACAGCGTCATAAGCCGCTTCCACGGGGTCTGGCGCTTGTGCTCTCCTCGCTGGGCGACCTCGCGGAACCATGCCATCATGTTGTAGGCGATGCGGCGCAAGACCATCACGTTGAGCATGCCTCGAGGCAGGCGCACCCACGGTCGTTTGTCCTCGCGGAACAGCTTGTCCCACGTGTTGTGGCAGTTGTTTTCCACGGACCAGTGCCGGCGGATCAGCTCCCCCCATTTCGACTTGGACAGCGCCGAGGCCGGAAGGCTCGTGATGTAGTACCGATTCTCCGTGGTCCTCTCGCCGGTGGCCTTGTCCTCGGAGACAGAGCACAGCCGGATGGCGCAGCGCAGGCCCGGGTAGTCATGCCAGCCGGCCAGGTTCTCGTCGAACCACAGATGCCGCGTTACGACCTTACCGCCGTGGATGTACGAGCCCACGCAGTTCGTGGTCGAAACCGGCCGGCTACCGAGGCAGCGCTTGCATTCATCGTAGATGGTCGGCTGCTCCGCTTGGACGCGGAAAAGGTAGTCCTTGCCGTACGTGAGCACCCACCGCGCGTTGGCGGCGGCATTGGCTCCACTGTCGTACAGCACCACCCTGAAGAGGTGCCCGAAATGTTCGACCATCGCCGCGAACGCCGCGGAGAACACCCCGTTCTCGTTGGTCTTGGCCGGAATCGGGTGCATGTCGAGGCAGATCCGGGCGGCAGAGGAAATCAGGCACGTCGTGATCGTCCGGACCAAGGCGTACACTGCCCCACCCTCGGGGTGATGGAGTTGAGCGAACGCGTCGTCGGGATCCCAGGAGTTGGTCGAGGTGCTCCTGCCGTCCATCGACACCGCCCCGAATGGCAGCCCGGCCGGCTGCAGGGCCTTGGAGCGGCCCATGCTGAGCACGCCCCGGCGCAAGGCATCACGTAGGTCGTCTAAGCCGAGCCGCAGCAACTGGTGCCGAAGCGTCGTGTCGGCGAACCGCTTCCCGATGCCGAGCAGCCGTCGCGCCGCGGACGACAGGTCCGAGGTCAGCTCCTCGACCTCTGCAAGCCCCTTTCGGCCGCATACCATGCCCGCGATCAGGGCGACGATGAGCGGTTGGATCAGCTTGTGGCGCCGGCCGCGCCGGCTCCGATGGTCAGCGACCCTGTTCAACTGAAGGTCGCGCGTGAATTTACTGATGACGCCAGCGAGCCGGCGTGTTAGTCTGCGTGTTGCCATGACGTTTCTCCTTCTTGAAGGATTCGGAGCGCCGTCACGGGACGTCCGGTCGGCGCTGTCGCAGTACGCCGGGGCCGCCAATCGTCCCTCCACACTGCTGCCAAGGCGCACGACGCCAGCAGCGCCGTGCCGGACGTCTTATCGCGCAAGAACGCGCGCGCTGTCTCGCTATTTCTACCTTGACCGGGTGGGCGCCTGCGCTCATCCCGCGCGGGAAAGCCGCGAGGACCTTTCTTGAATCGGTCCTGGCGCGGCGGGCCGTGTCGCCGGCCTCGATAGCATTGACAACTTTCTTTATGGCGGTGCGTACCATCGAACGGGCGCTGGCATTGTGCAGGCGACGCTTTTCAGATTGACGAGCACGCTTTTTTGCAGACTTGATATTGGCCAAGATAGAACTCCCGATGCAGGGATGCTGAAAAAGACTGCAATTATGAATAACCCCCTCGCTCAAGTCAATCCATGCCGTAAGGGTCAGGCATGCAGGTGAAATCACCAAGTTTGCTGCGCGGGCTGGCCACGTTTAGCTCGATGACCTTTCTGTCACGCTTACTGGGCTTGCTTCGTGAGGTAGTGATTGCCAGCGTATTCGGTGCCAATGCGATGACCGATGCGTTCTGGGTGGCATTCAGAATTCCCAATCTTCTGCGCCGCTTGTTTGCCGAAGGGGCATTTTCGCTGGCTTTTATTCCGGTTTTTACCGAGGTACGTAGGCGCGGTGACGAGGCCGCCTTACGCCAATTTGTGGCCCGTTCGGCCGGCACTTTGGGGGGTATTTTGATGGTGGTCACGGCCCTGGGGATCTGGTTTGCTCCTGGCGTGGCCCATCTGGTTGCCCCTGGAGTGGCTGATGATCCGCTGCGCTTCAAGCTGATTACCCAGCTGTTACCCATTACCTTCCCCTTTCTGCTGTTCGTGTCGTTGACCGCCTTGGCCTCAGGGGTCCTCAACGCCTATCACCGCTTTGCACTGCCCGCCTTTGTTCCGGTGATCCTGAATCTGTGCATGATCGCTGCAGCACTATGGTTGTCACCGCATCTGCAGATACCCATTCAGTCCCTAGCTTGGGCGATCCTGTTGGCAGGGATTCTGCAACTGCTGTTGTTGCTGCCTGCCTTACGTGGCTTGCACATGCTGTCATGGCCGCGCTGGGGTTGGCAGCACCCGGATGTACGCAAGATCATGCACTTGATGCTGCCGACTCTGTTCGGTTCGTCAGTTGCCCAGATCAACCTGTTGCTGGACGTAGTGATTGCCTCCTTTCTGGTGGCCGGGTCGCAGACCTGGTTGGCCCAATCGGATCGGCTGATGGAATTCCCCCTGGGAGTATTTGGCGTGGCTCTGGGTACCGTCATTCTGCCCCGTCTAGCCCGCCATCACGTGGAGACCGACAGCGTAGGGTTTCAGCAAGCTTTGGACTGGGGATTGCGTACCGCTTTGATTATTGCCATGCCGGCCATGGTGTTCCTGGTACTGCTGGCTGGACCGATGGTAGCGACCTTGTTCCAGCATGGTCGCTATACGCCTTTTGATACCGAGATGGCGACCTTGTCACTGACCACTTTGAGTTTCGGGTTGCCGGCTTTTGCCCTGATCAAGGTGCTGGCACCGGCCTTCTATTCCCGTCAGGATACGCGCACCCCGGTGCGGGCTGCGGTGCTGGCAATGGTTGTCAATATGCTCTTGAGCGTACTATTTGTGGGGGGTTTGCTGTGGTTTTGGGCCGACACGGAATGGCAGCGCCAGGGCCTGCTGTACACCCTCGCCCATACCCCCGGTTTGCATATGGCCCTGGGTATGGCCAGTGCATTGGCGGGCTACCTCAATCTCAGCCAACTGTGGCTCGCCTTGCGCCGCGACGGGGTGTATACCGCCCAGTCGGGTTGGCGCTGGAATCTTTTGCGCACCCTGATTGCCAGCGCGGTTCTGGCTGGGGTGTTGCTGCTGGGGCGCTGGGTCTGGCCGGACTGGAGCGATGTCGATACGCTTACCCGCCTTTGGCACCTGCTGATCTTACTGCTGGCAGGTGGACTTGCCTACCTTGCGAGCCTGCTGAGCATGGGCTTTCGCTGGCGTGAGTTGCGGGAGGCTTGATGGCTCCTGTCGCGCTGCACCATACTGAGCGGATGATGCGTGTATATCGGGATATCACCGGACCTTGTTTGGTGCCCGGCGGTTCGGTACTGGCCGTGGGGGCACTCGATGGAATTCACAGGGGGCATACGGCCCTTCTGACGCGGGTGCGCGAACGCGCACTGGCACAATCCCTGCTGCCTGCGGTGATCAGCTTCGAACCGTTACCCAGGGCCTATTTCGCTCAGGCAGCAGCCCTGCCACGGCTGGGTTCCGTACGTGACAAGTTGCAAGGATTTGCGACGGCCGGCATACGCGGCACCTTGTTGTTGCGCTTCAATGCCGAGCTGGTAGCGATGTCTGCCGAGGATTTCGTACAACGCATCCTATGCGCCCGGATGGGAGCTAAGGAGGTTTGGGTGGGCAAGGATTTCCGTTTCGGCCATGGCCGCAAGGGTAATCTGCACCTGTTGCAGCAGTTGGGCCGCCAATGGGGCTTCTCAGCGCATGCGTTGGAAACCCATTCTCTGGGTACGGAAAGGATATCCAGCTCACGGATTCGTGAGGCACTCGCGGCGGGTGATTTTGTGCATGCCGGCCGCCTTCTGGGACGACCGTTCACCATCGGTGGGCGGGTGGTGCGTGGTAGGCAATTGGGACACCAGCTGGGCTACCCGACAGCCAATCTGCGACTTGGACATCGGGTAGCACCGATTGGGGGGATCTTCGCAGTACGTGTTCACGGTGTGAGTCTGCAGCCCATGCCGGGGGTGGCCAGTCTCGGTGTGCGTCCAGCCTTGGCAGGCAAAGAGCCCTTGCTCGAAGCCCATCTGTTTGATTTCGACGGGGACTTGTACGGTCGTCACCTGTCTGTCGAGTTTGTCGCCAAACTGCGCGATGAAGAGAATTTTCCCACCCTGGATGCGCTTAAGCACCAGATCGACCATGACGCCGCAGAAGCGCGATCCCTGCTGGGATTAGCCGCTGGTGCGGCCGGAGAGACCGTGTGAGCCAGGATTACAAAACTACCATTCACCTTCCCGCCACCGATTTTCCCATGCGGGGCAATCTCCCCAAGCGTGAGCCCGAGTGGTTGGCGCAATGGGAGAAGGATTCGCTGTATGACGCTATACAGGCTCATACCGCCGAGCGCGACAAGGTTTTCGTGCTGCATGACGGCCCCCCCTATGCCAACGGCGACATTCACCTCGGTACGGCCTTCAACAAGATCCTGAAGGATTTCATCGTCAAGTCCCGGAGCATGGCGGGATTCGACGCCCCCTACATCCCCGGCTGGGATTGTCACGGATTGCCCATCGAGTTCAAGGTGGATAGTGAGCTCGGCCAGAAGAAGTCGTCGATGACGACGAACGAAATCCGCCGGGCGTGCTGCGATTACGCCGCCCGCTTCGTCGACACCCAGCGCGAGCAG
>CAJXGK010000159.1 GCA_913053815.1 uncultured Rhodanobacteraceae bacterium | reverse complement strand
CCGATGCACACCTGGCTTCCGGATGCTCATAGCCAAGCCCCGGCTTCTATTTGTGCGCTGCTCTCCGGTGTAGAAACCAGTGCTGCGTTGTACATGATTTTGCGCTTGTACCCGGCGCTGATACGTAATCCGGGTATTCCTGATGCCAATGTTTGGTTTCTGGTCGCCGGCCTCACTTCAGTAGGGGTGGCAGCCTTTCTAATTCTTCAGGTCACTGATTTCAAACGATTGTTTGCCTATTCTACGGTTGAACACATGGGTATCATTCTCACCGCTGTCGGGCTGGGTACCCGCGCGGCCCATCTCGGCACTGTGTATCAGCTTTTTGCCCATTCCCTGACCAAGTCGTTCTGTTTCTATGCGGCGGGTCTGGCCACGATCGCCTTGGGCACGCAGCGGATACGCGGCAGCAGCGGACTCCTGGGCAGTTTCCCCCTGGTCGGTTGGGCCTTGTTGTTGGGGGCATTAGCTATCGCCGGCGCCCCACCGTTTGTGGTCTTTATCTCCGAATTTCAGATTTTGCGGGCCGGCTTTGGGGCGGGTGAGTACCTGGCCACCGGCCTGTTGACGGTTTTCATCGTGATTGCTTTTATCGCCATTGTTTATCAGATCGGCAGCATTGTGTTTCGTGAGCCGGTTTCCGCGCGGACCCCGGCGCAGGCACTTCCGGTAAGTAGTGTGCTGGCTCTGGTGCTGGCCTTCCTGCCCTTGTTGATCTTCGGTTTCTATTTACCACCACCCCTGCGTGGGCTGGTCCACCAGGCGGCGGCTTTGCTCGGGGGGTCGCCATGAGTCGGCTCACGACATTGGCCGCAGCCCTGTTTGATGATCGGCGGCTCAAGTCTTCTCTGCCGGAGCTGGATCATCTGCATCTCGATACAGCCCCTGGAAGGGTACGAACTCTCGCGGAATTGCTGCTACACGACCACGGCTTCGAGTTTGCAAAGCTGCTCGTCGAGGATCTTGGCAGTAATGTTGCGCTGCGTTTTTTCTTCTTTCACCCTGAAGACCACGTGCTGGTCTCGATAGAGACCGATGCCAGCGAGAATCTGCCGACCATTAGCGACAGCATCCACGCGGCTGATTGGTATGAGCGCGAGGCCGAAGATCTGTTCGGTCTGCATTTCTCAGGACATCCGTTCCTGGGCGACTTTGTGCTCCATGATGATGTCTGGCCGGAAGATATCGCCCCCATGCGCCGGCGCTATGCGGCGACAACCCAGTCGGCGAGTGCGGCGGGGGCTTCTACCTGGCAACCTCGGCAACAGCTCACCGAGTCCGGGAGTGTAGTGTTTCCGGTCGGCCCGGTATGGGGCGATTTCTCTGAGGCGGGGCTGTACATTCTCGAAGGTCCGGGGGAACAGATTCTGCTCGCCCATACGCGGCTGTTTTTCAAATATCGGGCGGTGGAGAAGATTGCCGAAGGCTTGCCGGTATCCGCGGTGGTGCTGCTCGCCGAACGCTTCAGCGGCAATGCTGCCGTGGCCCACGCTCTGGCTTTGTGCCAAGCTGCAGAACGTATCTCGCACACCGTGGTGCCCGAGCGCGCCCAGCGCTTACGCATGGTGCTCGCCGAACTCGAACGCATGCGCTATCACATGGCGGTGCTGGCGGAACTTGCCGGTTCTACCGGTCTGGCAGTTGGCAAGGCCATAGGCCAGGAACTGGAGGAGGCGTTGCTGCGCCTTGCCGCACGGGTCGGGGGCCATCGCTACCTGTTCGGCCTAATTGTGCCCGGCGGCCTAGCTCGCGATCTGGACGCTGAGGCACCAGCGCTGCTCGCTACCGAACTTCCCCCGCTGCTGGCGCGGATACGCCACTATCGACGGCTGCTGGAAGCAAGTTCCAGCTTTCTTGATCGTATCGAGGAGATGGGGGTGCTCAATGCGGCAGATACAGCACGCTATGCCACCGTCGGCCCGGTCGGGCGTGCTTCCGGCCGCAGCCAGGACTTGCGCTGTGTACTGCCCTATGCGGATTACGCGAAGTGGCCCCCCGCCGTAGCGGTCGAGTCCGAGGGTGACGGTTACGCACGCATGCGGGTGTTCTTCCAGGAAATCGAGAGCGCAGGCACGCTGTTATGTGCGGTACTCGACGCGCTGCCTACTGGGCCGGTAAGTGCTGACTGGGTACCGTGTGAGGGTTCCGCGCTAGGGTGGGCCGAGGCGCCCTCCGGGGCATTTTTTGATTGGCTGCGGATTGGCGCAGAGGGCCATGTGCAGCGTTGGTCGGCCGGCACGCCCGGCTATCGCAACTGGCATGCTTTCCACCACGCCGTGGAGGACACCGCATTTCAGGATTTTCCAATCATCATGGCAAGTTTTGGACTTTCGGTCGCGGAGAATGATCGCTGATGGCTAACTGGGTCGCCCATAGTCTGATTGACGGAATCCGTAGTGAACCCGGCCCCGCCACCGCGCGTCTACCGGCAGGTGTCAGCCCCGGTCGCCCGACATCGCAGCGGCTCTCGGAACAGGCTGCGACGCGGATGGCGGCACTTTGTCCCACTGCAGCCATTGCAGCGCGTAGGGATGCGGTCGAGGTGGATTTCGCGCGCTGTGTGCACTGTCAGCGTTGCCGCCAACCCAGCGGTGCTCTCGCTTGGCAGGATGATGCGCAATGGGGCATGTGGCATGATGCCGAGTCCCATCCCCTACCACGTTGCTTCCGCCACTCAGTCAATGTGCGCTACCTCGATGCCGGTGCCTGTGGCGCATGCATGGGTGAGGTACGCCTGCTCGACGCGCCGCCGTACAACCTACATCGTTACGGCATTTTCATCACCGCGACGCCACGTGACGCCGATGTGTTACTGGTTGCCGGGCCGGTCACTGAGGCGATGCGCCTACCCTTGCGCAAGGCCTATGAGGCGATGCCGGAACCCAAGCGAGTGGTAGCAATGGGAGTTTGTGCGATCAATGGGGGGGTCTTTGGCCAGAGTTTCGCCAGCCTTGGGGGCGTCAAAGAAGTGCTTCCCGTGGATCTTATTATCCCTGGCTGTCCACCCCCACCCCTGGCGATCGTACATGGTCTACTGCGGGTTGCCGGACAGCTACAACCAGAGGTGGGCAGCGCTGCCCGCAAGCCATGATCTGGTATATCGCTTCATTTGCCGTTCTGGCTGCGAGCATCGTGGTGGCATGGTTGGCGCCGCTCCGGGTGAGAGCTTGGGCGAGTGGCACCACTTTCATTGTGGCGAGTGTATTGATGGTGGTTGCCGGCGTTGTGGCCATAGCGGGTGGCGGCAGTACCGCAGTCATTCTTGGGCATCTTTCGTTGCTGCAATCGATCAGCTTTGTACTGGATCCGCTGCGCGGTCTGTTCCTCATTGTCACGGCCACCGTATTCCTAGCCGCAACGCCCTTGCTGGTTCGCGATGCGGATCAGTATTCACGTCATCGGGCGGCCCTGTTTCTCACTCTGGTTGCCATCCTGTATGCCGGGATGCTCGCCTTCTTTACAGCGGCCGATATGGTGGCTTTTGTGTTTTTCTGGGAAATCAGTGCCCTGTCGATCTGGGCGTTGGTGACCTTTCATACCCGCGATGCGCGCCCGGTGGCGGCAGGTTATCTGACCTTGATGTTGAGCGAAGCCGGAACCTTGGCCGGCATGGCCGGTCTTTTCCTGCTCGCCTCTCACGCTCACAGCACTGCGTTGTCTGCCATCTTGACAGCAGGAGAACAACTGCCCACGAGCACCTTGTGGGTGGCTTTTCTGCTCACCTTCTTCGGCTTTGGGGTCAAGGCCGGCATCATTCCGGTCAATGCTTGGCTTCCTGAAGCACACGGCTCAGCACCACGATCGGTTTCACCGATTCTTTCCGGCGCCACGCTCAACCTCGGTGTTTTTGCTCTGTTCGTCATCGATGGTCCCATTGTGAGCCACCACCCCAAGATGGCCTTGCTGGTTCTTCTGGTCGGTGCCACGACCGCCTTGACCGGTATCGTTTATGCCTTGACCGAATCCGATCTGAAGCGTCTGCTGGCACAAAGTTCGATTGAAAATCTAGGAATCGTGGTGGCAGCCTTGGGGGCGGGCTTTGCCTTTGTGTCACTGGGCCATCCGGTGTTGGGGGGTATGGCTTTGGTGGCCGGGCTCTATCACATGATCAACCATTCGACCTACAAAACATTGTTATTTGTGGGCACGGCCGGTATCGACCAGGCGACCGGCACGCATGATCTGGACCGCTTAGGTGGCTTGATGCGACGCATGCCGGTGTTCGCCACGGCCTTTCTCATCGGGGCGTTGGCCATCGCCGCTCTTCCGCCTTTCAATGGCTTTGTCAGCGAGTGGCTACTGTTTGAATCGTTGTTGCGAGTGGTGCAGATCGCTTCATTACCGGTACGGGCCATCTTTGCGCTTTCGGGAGCAATGTTGGCCTTGACAGCGGGGTTGGCGTTAACTTGTTTTGTCATGCTGGCGGGCTCGGCGTTGCTGGGGCGACCACGTTCTCGGGTGGTTGCTGCTGCAGCACCGGCACCGCTCAGTGCAACCATTCCGATGTGGGGACTGGTGGTGATTAGTTTCGGACTGGGGGTGCTGGCCACTGCGGTGATTCCAATATTAGGGAAGCTGGTTCGCCCGCTGGCCGGGGCCAACCCTACCGTGGCACTGGTACCGGCCTTTTTCGGCACTCCCCATGGACTGCCTCCCGGACTGGCCATGACCTTGTCAGGGATAGGCGCTGAGGTTGGACGCGGGGTGATACCGTTGCGTTCATTGGTGATCGTGCATTCAGGTGGGGCGACTACGCCGGTGGTTTTTGCGATGTCTACGGCACTGGCCTTTGCGGTGATTGTTCTGTTATTGCTGGTCGTCTGGGGGGTGACGCGGTTGCTGCGCCGACACCATAGTGCCCGTCGAGTTAGAGCCTGGGATGCCGGCTTGTCGAGCCTGCAGCCGCAGATGGGCTATACCGCTACCGCCTTTTCCGCCCCGGCGCGGGTACTTTTTGGCTCATTCTTGCGGCCCGTTGTGCAAGAGCAGCAATACTCGCAAAGCGGCTTTCGCATCGGCCTCAAGCGTGAAACACACATCGTGCATTTTGTTGACCGTTGGCTCTTGGGCCCGATATCGGGGGCCGTAAAAGTGATTGGGCGGTCACTGGCCTGGTTGCACCAAGGCGCCGTTACCCTCTATGCCACCTGGGTACTGGTAACGTTGATCGTTGCGCTGCTGGCGCTGAACCTTTCTTTGTAACCTGTAGATTCGGCATCCATTGTCGACCAGGCCGCCTATTTGCCGCGGGCACCTCTGGTTCTGCCATCCCCGGGCCCCTCTGGTTCTCGTCATCCCGGGTACCTCTGGTTCTGCCATCCCGGGTACCTCTGGTTCTCGTCATCCCGGGTCCCTCTGGTTCTCGTCATCCCGGGCGTAGACCCGGGATCCA
>CAJXGK010000158.1 GCA_913053815.1 uncultured Rhodanobacteraceae bacterium | reverse complement strand
CTATCGGGATTCATGTTTCAAGCAGCAGCCCGACCGCTGGATCGTGACTGCAGTGAATCTGGTCCTACCGCACGAGCCTGACTTGCATCTGGAATATGCCGGGCTACGCACTCAACTGGCACGCATGGGCGTGTCACAACCCGCACCCTACCATGTCGCCGAAGCCGTATTACAACTGCGCACCCGCAAACTGCCCGACCCCGCCTTGATCGGCAATGCCGGCAGCTTCTTCAAAAACCCCCTGCTACCTGCCCAGCAAGCCCATGAGCTGCAGGCCGAACACCCCCATATCGTGCTCTGGCCGGTTGCCGAAGAGCGCATGAAAATCTCAGCAGCATGGATGATCGATGCTTGTGGATTCAAGGGATTACGTGAAGGTGATGCAGGCGTTTCTAACCGCCACGCATTGATCCTCGTCAACCATGGCAAGGCTACTGGAGCCGAACTCTGGGCCTTAGCCCAGCGAGTGCGTGAAGGTGTTCAGCAACGCTTTGGCATCCTGCTGGAACCGGAACCACGGATTCTCTGAGGTGCAGCGTATAGAGATGACACAGAATATCGATGCACTTTCGAATCGTTCCGTGCTCGGGTTTATCTTTTCCCGTGAAAGTCCGTGGGATGAGGTGAGGTACGAGTCATATTCATCGAGACGATTTCTTCACCGCATATTGATTTCTGGAGACGTGGCGCTGTGGCGTCCCCCCTCTTGGGACGCTTTGTATCCGGAGTGAAGCGTTTCCGTCCACTTGCGGTGGGTACCCCGGCATTTCCCACCACGTTGGGGTTCGCGTTGTTTACCCCCAACTTGCCCATGACCCCTGGCTCCGTGCCGCGAACCACGGCTGTGGACCAGCCGGCATGCATGAACCTTGCGGATTATCGATCCGCAAGGCGCCAAACGGGGGGCCTTCTTTAGATTCGAGGCTTGTATCAAGTACTTTCAAAACGGCCGCATCTTGTCTTCGGTATCAACCAGTCCGACATCTCCCAACCCCTGGGCGAGACTGGTCGCATCACCACCTTGCGCAAGCTTGATACGCAACCGTACTTCATTGCTGCTGTCAGCATGCCGCAACGCATCCTCGTAGGTAATCTCCCCGGCCTGGTACAACTCGAACAGACTCTGGTCAAAGGTGCGCATACCCAAATTGGTGGACTCTTTCATGACATCTTTGAGTTTGTCCACATCCCCCTTGCGAATGTAGTCCTGAACCAGCGGGGTGCCTAGTAGAACCTCCACCACCACCCGACGCGCCTTACCATCGGGCGTAGGGATGAGCTGCTGGGCAATGACTGCCTTGAGGTTCAACGACAAGTCCATGAACAGTTGCTGGCGCCGATCCATCTCAAAGAAATGAATAACCCGGTCCATGGCCTGATTGGCATTGTTGGCATGCAACGTACACAGACATAAATGCCCAGTCTCAGCAAAATTAATGGCGTATTCCATGGTCTCACGGGTACGAACCTCACCGATCATGATCACATCCGGGGCCTGGCGCAGAGTGTTCTTTAGGGCATTTTCCCAAGAATCGGTATCGATGCCCAGTTCGCGCTGGGTGATGATGCAGCCTTCGTGCTTGTGTACGTATTCAATGGGATCTTCGATAGTGATGATGTGTCCGGTCGAATTTTGGTTGCGATAGCCAATCATCGAAGCCAGGGACGTGGATTTACCCGTTCCGGTGGCGCCAACGAACATGATGATGCCGCGCTGGGTCATCGCCAACTGTTTAATGATAGCCGGCAGATTCAATTCATCCACGCTGGGAACCTTGGTTTCAATGCGCCGCAATACCATACCCACACAATTGCGCTGGTAGAAACACGAGACCCGGAAGCGACCTACCCCGGACAAGCTGATAGCAAACTGACACTCATGGGTTTTTTCGAACTCTTCCCGCTGCGCCGGCGTCATCACATTCAGTACCAAATCGCGCGCCTGGGCCGCATTCAATGGGGCGGGGACAATTGGAGTGATACGGCCATTAATCTTGATCGAGGGTGGAGCCCCGGCGGTAATGAATAGGTCTGATGCTTTCTGGTGGGCCATCAGTTTGAGAAAAGAGGTGAAATCCGGCGTACTCATGGCTTGGCTCTCCATCATATTGATGCGTCGTAGTGAGGTGATACGCACACGTTGTATCCATCAGACCGGTTCAGGCTTTGAAAATTTCCTTGTTCTTGGCTTGTGGCAGAGCTACCTGACGCGTGATAACCCCCCGCCGAACCAGATCCTGCAGACACTGATCGAGGGTCTGCATGCCGTACTGCTGCCCTGTCTGGATTGATGAATACATCTGTGCCACCTTGTCCTCGCGGATCAAATTACGGATCGCCGGGATTCCCACCATGATTTCATGGGAGGCAATACGACCGCCCCCGACCTTCTTCAGCAAAGACTGCGCAATGACGGCACGCAACGATTCGGAGAGCATGGAACGCACCATGTCTTTTTCGCCGGCCGGGAACACGTCGATGATTCGATCGATGGTTTTGGCCGCCGATGACGTATGCAGAGTGGCGAACACCAAATGCCCGGTTTCGGCGGCGGTCAGCGCCAGCCGGATGGTCTCAATATCACGCATTTCACCGACCAGAATATAATCGGGATCTTCACGGAGTGCCGAGCGCAAAGCCTCGTTGAAGCCATGCGTATCACGATGCACCTCCCGTTGATTGACCAAGCACTTCTGTGAAGTGTGTACAAATTCAATTGGATCCTCGATGGTGAGAATATGTCCGTAATTGTTTTTATTGACGTAATCGACCATGGCGGCAAGGGTGGTCGTTTTACCCGAACCCGTAGGGCCGGTAACCAGAATCAATCCATGAGTCTGATTGATGAGATCCTTGAAGATCTTGGGTGCGCCCAGCTCTTCAAGCGTCTGAACCTCAGCGGGGATGGTTCGTAATACTGCCGCCGCGCCATGATTCTGATTGAAAACATTGACGCGAAATCGGGCCAGGCCATTGATCTCGAAGGAAAAGTCGATTTCAAGAAATTCTTCGTAGTCATGCCGCTGCTTATCCGACATGATGTCGTAGACTAGTGAATACACCTGCTTGTGCTCCAGCGCAGGTACATTGATGCGACGTATATCACCGTCGACACGAATCATGGGCGGCAAACTGGCAGACAAATGCAGGTCCGAGGCCTTATTCTTCACCGAAAATGCGAGCAGTTCGGCAATATCCATGCACACACTCCCCATGTCAGAAAAGCGATTCTTAACGCTCCTAGAAGCCGAGTATAGCGTGCGGCAACAGACCTACGAGAGCGGCACATCGTGAACCCGAGTGATACCGTACTCGCTACGATTTGTGCCCGTATCAAGGTGGCCGCCAAACAGGCCGGCTATGGACCGGTCAAACTGCTCGCCGTCAGCAAAACCCGGCCCGCCGCTAACCTGCGCCAACTGGCTGACCAGGGTCAGCAACATTTCGGCGAGAACTATGTTCAGGAAGCCCTGAGCAAACAGCGGGAGCTGGCGGATACAGATCTCCAATGGCACTTTATCGGCCCCTTGCAATCCAACAAGTGCCGCGATGTGGCCCAACATTTCGATTGGTTGGAAAGTCTGGATCGCCACAAACTCATTGAGCCCTTGTCCCGATTACGGCCCAGTTCACGCGGTCCACTGAACGTGTTGATCGAAGTGAATATTGACGCCGAGCCCGGCAAATCGGGTTGTGCGCCGGAGCAGATTGCCGTCCTTGCCGAGCTCATTACCAAAGCCCCGATGCTACGTCTTCGCGGCTTGATGGCCATCCCCGCACCCCATGAAGATCCCCCTCTGCAGCAGACCGCATTTCGACGTATGCGAAAACTGTTTGAACAACTGCGCGAAGGCTACCCACCGGTTGATACCTTGTCCATGGGCATGAGTGATGATTTCGAAACCGCCATCGCCGAGGGGGCCACCGAGGTGCGGATCGGCACCCGCCTGTTCGGCCCACGCCACTGATAATGGAGTATTTTCCAATCCTTAAATGAACCTGAAGAGAGGGTGAGAGGGTTGTCTGTCATCCGGTTTTCAGGATCCGTCCATGAATGGTGTTGAAGAGTTTCTGGCGGGCCTTTTGGAGTTGGTCCGCCGCCTGGTTGTCGCCACCGACGCCCGCGCCCGCCTGTTCGACGCCGGGGGCGTCATGATCGCCGATTCGCGGAGCTTGATGTCGTCCTCGGGACCGGTTCAAGTCGAACCCCTGCCCCCGCCCAAAAATAACGAAAACGGAATCCTGGCCGCCATCCTCGAGGCCTACGACCAAGTCGTCCTGTGGCTTCCGGGCCGCGAAGACCTGCCTCTTTATCGGGAAAGGCCTCTCCAGCGAGCCACGGATTACCCGGAAGTTCTGGGCGCGATCTCCGGTGAAACCGGAGAAGCCGTGCGCGCCATCACCGACGAAGACGAGGACATCATGCTCAGCGTCGCCGTTCCCGTTCAGCGCTATAAACGAGTCCTCGGCGCGTTGATGCTGAGCAAGAACGGCCGGAACATCGAAACGGCCCTGTTCGAAGTCCGCCTCAATATTCTCGAGATATTTTTCATCGCCTTCGCGGTCACCGTTTTGCTTTCGCTTTATCTGGCCGGAACCATCGCCCGCCCCCTTCACCGTCTGGCCGTATCGGCCGACCGCATCCGCCAAAGCCACAACCGGCGCGAAACGATTCCCGATTTTTCCGGCCGGAAAGATGAAATCGAGGATCTGGCCGCGGCCTTGCGCGACATGACCGACGCCCTGTGGCTGCGCATGGACGCCATCGAACGCTTCGCCGCCGATGTCGCCCACGAAATCAAGAACCCGTTGACATCCCTTCGCAGCGCCGTTGAAACCGCCGCCATGGTCAAAGAGCCGGACCGCCAAAGGCGGCTCATGGAGATCATCTTAGAAGACGTCGGTCGTTTAGACCGTCTGATAAGCGACATATCCGAAGCCTCCCGCCTGGATGCGGAGCTGTCGCGCGCCCACATGGAGCCCACCAACTTGGGCATGGTCCTATCGACCCTGGCCGACATTTACCAATCGGGCCCGGGCAAGGATACCAAGCCCAGAATACGCCTTGAAACGAAAGGGGATTTGACCGTCAACGGCCTCGAAGGAAGACTCGGCCGTGTGTTCCGCAATCTTTTGGACAACGCCTCATCGTTCAGTCCGCCCGGCGGCGTCATTGAAATTGTCGCCTCCAGGGAAAACGGATTCGTCCAAATCGTCGTTGACGATGCTGGCCCCGGCTTCCAGGACGGCAAGGAAGCCGCCGTTTTCGAACGCTTTTACACGGAACGCCCGGAAGCGGAGAAATTCGGCATGCATTCCGGTCTGGGACTAAGTATCTGTAAAATGATCGTCGATACCCATGCCGGTTCGATCAAGGCCGAAACCCGCAAGGACGAGACGGGACGGGTTCTCGGGGGTCGCGTCACCATCCGGCTG
>CAJXGK010000157.1 GCA_913053815.1 uncultured Rhodanobacteraceae bacterium | reverse complement strand
AATGACAAAAAGGGGACGGGACGGGTGGATTCCCGCCTGCACGGGAATGACTACAAAGAGGGTAGCGGCGCTTATCCATGGTCCGGGACGCAGAGCGGTGTCACCAGAAAAATTCCGTCATCCCAGGAGCCACAAAAAGTCTCGTCATCCCGGGCGTAGACCCGGGATCCATAGTGCGATGGTTGCTGCGAGATGGCCTGCCGATTACGGAATGAGCAAACAATCACGAATGCCCACGGCGTGGGCATCTGTTTGACTCGCTGGCAGACTCAGGATCGTGCCTCTTGGTGGGAGCGCCACAGCAGTGGCTGGGCAAATACCGCGCCCAGAATCAGCACAACTCCAGCATAAAATTTCACATCCAACTGGTGCTGCTCATGCAGAATCAGTATCGCCAGCGTTATTGCATAGACCGGCTCAAGATTGATGACCATCTGTACGCTGAAAGCGCTCAGGTGTCGCAACGCATTCAGCGATAAGGTGAAGGGCAGCATGGTGCAGGCATAGGCCAGGATTAAAAGTAATAGGGCATCGTGCAGATCCGGCAGCGGTAAGGCAGCACCGCTGTGAGGAAGCCAGGGTGCCAGGAAGCCGAGGAAGATCGCGCCGGCGCCAAGTTCGAGACCGGTGATGGCCAGGGGGTCGGCATGCTGGACCAAACGTTTGTTAAGTGAGCCGAATACGGCGACCAGCACCGCCGAGGTGATACCCAGCGCGACCCCCAGGCGCATGCCGGATGGAACTCCATCGACGACCAGGGCTACGCCCGGAATCACGGCCAGACCCAACACCAGTTCACGCATATCGAGGCGCCGCTGTGCCAGCACCGGTTCGATAAAAGCCAGAAACACCGGCGCCAGCGCGATGCAGGTGGCGGCAACTGAAGCATTGGCCAGCTTGACCGCACTATAGAAGGTCAGCCAGTGCAGCGACACGATGATCCCGATTCCGGCATAGGCGGCCAGCAGGCGTGGGGACATTGCTCGCAGCGTGCGACGTACTCGACGCAGCGACAACAACGTGGCGCCGACCAGCAGCATTCGCCACCACACCAGAGGTAAGGCATTAAGGGTGATCAATTCACCAAGAATGGCGGTGAAACCCCACAGCAGCACGCTGAAGTGGATTTCTAGGCGGGCCTTGAGCATGGGTGGCATGAGGAAAGCTTATATCGCCGACAGCGCAGAGTTCATGTCCAGGAGCCTGTCGGACTTGGGGAGAATCTACTGCAGCAGTGGAAAATCGGTTCATTTTTTCGCTCTTTATCGTTAAATCCCTTGGGGTTCTATTCCCCGCCGCTTGCGGCGTAAATTGGCACGGTTCTAAGGGATGGCAACAATACCCCGCCAGCTTGCTGCGGGGTTGTTTATTAGAACCACTATTCGCCTCAAAAGATCAAAAAACTGGCTTCGATTTTTCATCCGCCTCGCTACGACCCTCCAAGCCCGACAGGCTCTTAGGGGTCTCAATCAAACGGCTGAATCAGGTCTTCACCGGGGACTTCCTCGGTACCGTCACTACGATCGCCGGCGAGGCGGCGCACCACCACGTAGAACACCGGGATAAGCAGTACCCCGATCAGGGTGGCGCCGAGCATGCCGCCGATGACGCCGGTGCCTATGGAGTGGCGGCTGTTGGCGCCGGCTCCGGTGGAGAGTGCCAGTGGCAATACGCCTAGAATGAAGGCTATCGAGGTCATCAGGATCGGGCGCAAGCGCAAGCGTGCCGCTTCGATAGTAGCCGCGATAAGTCCCTTACCGTGTTTGAGTTGCTGTTCGACGGCAAACTCAACGATCAGGATGGCGTTTTTGGCTGACAGGCCGATGATGGCAATCAGTCCGATCTTGAAGTAAATGTCATCCTCAAGGCCACGCAGCCAAGTCAGCAGCAACGAGCCAAATACCCCAATGGGTACCACCAGCATGACCGCCAAGGGGATCGACCAGCTCTCATATAGCGCCGCAAGAGCCAGGAATACTACGATCAGTGACAAGCTGTAGAGGATCGGTGCCTGCTGTCCGGAAAGGACTTCCTGCAAGGACTGTCCCGTCCATTCATAGCCGATGCCGTGCGGCAGATCATGGCTGACGATTTGCTGCATGGCCGCCATGGCCTGGCCGGAGCTGTAGCCGGGGGCGGCGCTACCCACAATATTGACAGAACCCAAACCGTTGTAATGGCTCAACACCGGCGGTGCAAGAATCCACTTGGATTGCACTACACTGCTTAACGGTATCATCTTGCCTTGCTTGCTACGAGTGTAGAAGTCGCTGAATGACTTGGGGTTCATGCGATAGGGAGCATCCGCTTCAAGTAGTACGCGTAGCACACGACCCTTGTAGTTGAAGTCGTTGACGTAGATCGGGGCCAGCATCAATTGCAGGGTGTTGTAGATATTTCCAACTGCCAGCCCCATCGCAGCGGCCTTGACCCGATTCACCTTAACGTTAACCTGGGGTGCATCCCGCAGAGTGTTAGGTCGTACTCTCAGCAGTACCGGATTTTGCGCGGCTTTGGCCAGCAGGATGTTGCGGGCCTTGATCAATTTGTCGTAACCGAGTCCGGCACGATCCTCAAGTTCGAGATTGAAACCGCTGAAATTACCGAGGCCACGGATCGCGGGTAGGTTGACCACGAAAATCCGTGCACCTTTAATCCCGTACATGGCGCTATTGGCCCAGCGCAGAAAGGCCCTGATCTGCTGGTTGGGTTGCGTTCGTTCACTCCAAGGTTTGAGGCGAATGAAGGCCATTCCAACGTTTTCACCACTACCGAGAAAACTGAACCCCCCCACGCTGACGACACGCTTGACAGCCGGACTCTTGTCGAGAACGTGGCGCACTTTGCCGAGAATATGTAGGGTCCGGTTCAGGGTAGCCCCCGGTGGCAGCTGTACTACAGCGAAGGCATAACCCTGATCTTCCTGGGGTAGGAAGCTGGTTGGTAAACGCGTGAATAGCCAAGCGGTAGCGATTAAAATCAGTGCGAACAGAAACATCCATCTTGGTGTATGCCGAACGGCCTGGCGTACGCGATTAAGATAGCTTTTCTGGATCCATTCAAACAGGCGATTGAACCAGCCCATCAGGCGATTCCCGCGCTGTACCGGTTTGAGGATGCTGGCGCACAGCGCCGGAGTGAAACTCAGAGCCATCAAGGCCGAAATTAGTATGGCGATGACGATAGTCAGCGCGAATTGTCGATAGATGACCCCCACACTACCGCCCATCAGCGAAGCGGGGATAAATACGGCAGCCAGTACCAGGGGGATGGCAATGATGGCCCCGGTAATCTGCTGCATGGCAACGATGGTCGCCTCACGGGGCGGCATCCCTTCCTCGCTAATATGCCGCTCGACGTTTTCGACGACGACAATGGCATCGTCCACCACTAGCCCGATGGCCAACACCATGCCAAACAGGGTAAGAATATTGATCGAGAATCCGGCGATGTAGAAACCGGCGAAGGTACCCAGCAGGGCCACCGGTACAACCAGGGATGGGATCAGGGTGGCGCGCCAATTCTGCAGGAACAGGTAAATCACCAAAATGACCAAACCCAACGCTTCGAGCAGAGTTCTTAGCACATCGTGGATGGAGATCCTGATGTAGCTGGTGGCGTCATAGGGAACAAACCAAGATACACCTTTAGGGAACGCCGACTGCAGTTGGCTCATGCGGGCGCGCACGGCCTTGGCCACGTTCAGGGCGTTGGCACCCGGTAACGGTTGAATGACAATGCCAGCCATAGCTTGCCCCGCGTAGCGCGCCACGAAAGCATAATTTTGAGGGCCAAGTTCAATTCTGGCCACATTTTTCAGGCGTACTGTAGAGCCGTCAGGATTGGTTCGTAGCAGAATGTTGCCGAATTGCTGGGGGGTTTTGAAACGGCTTTCTCCGCTAACAGTTACTTCAAGGGTCTGCCCCGGAACGGTAGGGGCGGCACCCAGCGACCCCGCCGCAGTTTGAATATTTTGGGCGCGGACCGCATTGAGCACGTCGCTGGCGGTTAGACCGTAACCTTGTAGTTGGCGCGGATTCAGCCAGATACGCATGGCATACGGCGAACCGAGTTGTCTCATCCCTCCCACACCATTGATCCGGCCTAGGGCATCAATGACCTGGGAGGCCGCGATATTATTAAGCCGATTGGCGCCGATATTAGGGTTATCTGAAAGCAAGGCAACGACCATCAGAAAGCCTGTTCCACCTTTAGATACCGTCACGCCGTTGCTGCGTACTGCGGCAGGCAGACGCGGTTCAACAATAGCTACCCGGTTCTGTACCTGCACAGCAGCGATATCAACATTGGTACCGGGTTGGAAAGTGATAGAAATGTTGGCCGAACCGTTGGAACTGGAACTGGAACTGAAATACATCATTCCGTTCAGGCCGGTAAGCTGCTGCTCAATCACTGAGGTGACGGTGTCTTGCACGACTTTGGCGTTGGCACCCGGGTACCTGGCACTTACTACCACGCTGGGGGGGGCGATATTGGGATAAGCCTCAATAGGCAGGTGGAAGATTGCGATGGTACCGGCCAGCGAGATGAAGATAGCGATCACCCAGGCAAAAATGGGCCGGTCTATAAAAAAACGAGGCATTGTCGGGTTCCCTTTAACGGCGCGTAGCAGGCGTGGGGGGAGCCGCAGTGACCCGGGCAACCTTACCCGGACGCACTTTCTGCACCCCGTCGATGATGACGCGCTCGCCGTTGTGCAGACCCCGCGTGACGATCCAGTCGGAACCCTCCATGACCCCCAATTTTATGCGCCGCATGGCGACCTTGTTGCCGACCCCCAATATGAACAAATAGGGCCCCTGCTGGTTACGCAACACAGCCGCCTGCGGAACTTGGTAGACCTTACTATACGAGCCCATATTCAAGCGTATGGTGACAAAAAGGCCCGGTAAAAGTTGGTGTTTGGGATTGGCTATGATGGCCCGCAACTGGACTGTGCCAGTCTGCGGGTTGACAGCCATATCAGTGAAATCCAGCCGGCCGGCCTGGGTGTAGAGGTGGCCATTCGGCAGGACGATCTGTACCCGTGGCTTACCACCGGGATCGGTAGTGACCACCAGCGTCAAAACTGCCAGCAGGGCGACCATGAGCAAGCCTTTTTTCAACGGCGTTTACCGGTCAATTGGCAGGGCAAAAGCATACAGATAGTCACCATAGCCGCGATTGAACATGTGGTGCCCACCGGCATTGATCACAACATACTGGCGGCCGTTAAGAACGTAGGTCATCGGTGTCGCCGTCGCTGCACTAACCAAGGCCCCTACGGTGACCTTGGCAAGGCCGGCACGGCCGGCAATCGGCGCGCGTACTGTGGCGTAGGAAAGATTCAGCTTAGCCGCTTCAAGTTGGGCAGTAGCCTGCTGCACGGCGGCGGCAGTCGTCCGTTCAGTAGCCGAGGCATTGTCATAGACCTGGCGGGAGATCAAA
>CAJXGK010000156.1 GCA_913053815.1 uncultured Rhodanobacteraceae bacterium | reverse complement strand
CCGGGGAGATATCGATGCCGTAGACTTCACCCGCCTGCCCCACCGACTGCGCCATCCGCTTGAGACAGTGTCCGGTGCCGAAGCCAATTTCCAGCACCCGGGGCGCCTGGCGACCGAAAACAGTATCGAAATCGCGGAGCCGGCCCGTGTAATCAAGGCCATAGTGTTGCCAGTGCTGAGTAAAAGCCCGTTGTTGTGCAGGGGTAAAGTGGCCTTCGCGACGGACAAAGCTGCGTATACGGTGCGACTTGGTGGCTGCAACCGTAACGGCCAGGGTGGGTTCAGACATACCATTCATCCGGGCATGCCATCGATCGGACTGGAGGCACTGGCGTAACGTCGGCGCGGAATCCGACCGGCCAGATACGCTTGCCGCCCTGCTTCGATCGCCAGCTTCATGGCCCGGGCCATACGTATCGGCTCATGGGCCCCGGCAATTGCGGTATTCATCAACACTCCGTCACAACCCAGTTCCATCGCTATAGCAGCATCCGAAGCGGTGCCCACGCCCGCGTCGACGATAACCGGAACCTTGGCGTTTTCGACGATTTCCAGCAAGGTATAGCGGTTCTGAATACCCAGGCCCGAGCCGATCGGTGCCGCCAGCGGCATGACCGCCACGCAGCCGATTTCTTCCAGCTGCCGCGCTAGGATGGGGTCATCTGAGGTATACACCATCACCTCGAAGTGGTCGGCCACCAATTGTTCAGCGGCCTTGAGGGTTTCGACGACATTGGGGTAGAGCGTCTTGCGGTCGCCTAAGACTTCCAGTTTGACCAGCTTGCGACCGTCAAGCAGCTCCCGGGCAAGCCGGCAAGTGCGTACGGCTTCCTCAGCATCGAAACAACCGGCGGTATTCGGCAACAGGGTGTAGCGATCCGGGGGCAGGGCATCAAGCAGGCTGGGCTGCCCCGGTTCCTGGCCAATGTTAGTTCGGCGGATGGCTACGGTAACGATTTCTGCCGCCGCTGCTTCACTGGCTAAGCGGGTCTCTTCAAGATCCCGATACTTGCCCGTACCGATGAGCAGACGTGAACGATAGCTGTGGCCAGCGATGAGCAGGGGCGCATCGTCAGAATCAGAAACGGTCATATGTGACTCCCTGTGGCTGGGTATGAATCAGTGGGTGCTATTGTCGCGCAGTGCGCAGCATTGAGGAACCGCTAGGGCAGAGCAGGGAGATAATGATTCAGTACAAAACCCGGTTTCCGGGCGGATCCCAGGCGAATCCCGGTATTCCACACGGGCAGTCGGGAGCATCTGCGGCCGTCAAGCGGCGACGGGTCGGAGCGCTTGGCAGAAGAAAAGGCCAGGTCACATGTGCGGCCCGGCCCCTGTTGATACATGTAAACGGATATTTACCGGGGTGGGAGTTCTGTCGAGGGAGTTAGCGGAACCTTACTTGTTGTGACGGTGATATCGATAAGTACACCATTCTCATAGACTAATGTTGTTGTGACGGTTACTGCATATCGTTTGCCACCTTGAGTGACAACGTAGGTTTTCGAACTGGAGAACGAAGTTACTGTAACCGTCCGTGTTTGCCCGATCCCTGGCGCACTGCGCAATGATGCATATGCATAGGATGGTGATGATGTGGACCCATGACCGATTGCTAACAGTTTCGCATCGGCACCCAACGGGATATGTTTGATGGCGAAGACATTACCGTTCTGGTCGAGCACTAACAACTTTAGTCCGTTTCTTATTTTGCTGCAGCTAGCAAAACATCGCGCATTACTGTTTGCCATTTCTGCCTCGGCCTGCGTTTGCATGGCCGCATAATCCGTCGTGTTCCGAGTGGGTGGTGCCGCGTTGCTGATACCCCATACACCCAACAAAACGAGACCCGACAGCCCCCCCCCGGGTAGTTTTGTGTATGGGGTTCCGCTCGACCTGGTCTCGCGGGCCGTTGCGGGCTCGCGCATCGTGCGCTCACCTCGCAACTCCGGCCCTCGGCCTCCGGCCTCGGGCGTTTGGCACCGCGCAATCTGCCACCGGCAGATCGCCAACGCGGCGCCTCACCCTCCTCCCACTGCCTGCACAATTTCGATACAGTCACCCTCGTTGAGGATATGTTCCGGGTAAGTGCTGCGCGGTACGATGCATCGATTGATCTCAACCGCCATGCGTCGGGATCCGTAACCGGCCTGATCAAGCAGATCTTGCAAGGTGGTCTGGGCCGGGCACTCCCGGGGTTTACCATTGATATGTATACGCATAGCGCTATGGTATGCGCATTAGTATGTCAATGCGCATTCGGGGGGACGCAGTGGATATGTTGTATACCTTGACTCTGACCAGCTCGGTACGGGATCAGGAGAATACCGATTCGATTTGGATGCAGGGGGCGGCGATAATGAAGAAATCGTCGGAAGCTTTTGCGGCAAAGGTAAAGACCCGTCTGCCGATGAGCCTAAAAGCGACGGCACAAGAACACGTGAGGCGGCCAGCGCAGGCTTTGGCTGAAGCCGGTATCGAAGTCGAAGTGACGCCTGAAGCCGGGGGTCGATTCTGGCTGTGATATCCGCTGGAGGAATGCCAATCTAGGCCACTGTGCAGATCATAATCGGGGTGGGGTTCATTCCCATCACGGTTATTGTGGCGGCTATCGCGATCCTGGCCGATCAGAACTATATCGTTCGTAGCCAAATTATCTGGGGACTGGCCTGGAGTGGCGGAGCCCGGGCTGCAGGGGGGAATACTATGTGCAGCACGGTGTATTTGCAACCGGCAATGTGGAGGCGGGCCTGACTCAGTCGCAGAGTCTTCCGGCATCAATATAGATAATGTTGGGGTCACGAATGGCCGGATTTCTATTCGCTATGGCCAGCAGGTCACCCGGGCGATTAACGACCATACTCTGGGCTGGACACCGCGTGACGAGACCGTGGGTATTCTATGGAGTTGTCGGGGGGCGGGGCCTAGCCAAACAGTACCTACTGCGACAATGCCGTGGATAACCGTAGCGCGCCATGGTAGTCATCCATGTTGGGCACAGAGTGCTCGCAGATGAGAGACACCGCCAAACGAGTGTCAGCAGATAAAGATTTCGTTATCCCGGACGCCTGCAAACGGATAACGCCATAGAGCGGGGCCATCCGAGATCTCGACATTGTCCACCAGCAGACGGTTTCCATATCGCTTGGCACGATGCGCGGCGAAGCAATAATCTCGATTGATGTGGCTCGTGCCTCACCACATCCTGCGGACTTGCCATAGTTCGCGGTGCGGGGCCGGGGCTAATATTGGGTGATTTCAGGCAAATAGCGGATTCATCGAGGTGGATGAGCGGGACGCCGTAATCGTCCCTTTGCGGCGGGAGGCGAATCCGCTGGCGTGCGGCGGTTGGGGGTGGGGGTGTCGGCACGGGGTGCCGGTGAAGGTGGCGGTTCACTGCGGACAGGTCGCGGTGTCGGTGCGGTTTGCCAGGTACGTGGCCCCGGACGTCCTGGCCGAACCTCGGGGGCTCGATACGTCCGTTCAGCTTGGTACGTGGCAGTGGGGGGTGTCGGTACTCGCTCACGAGGTGGCGAATGCCAACCCGTTTCCCTGCGTGGAGTGACTGCGGGTGACGCGCTGTAGCGTCGGATTTGTGGAGATTGTGGTGGCGAAGACGGGCGCCTGCTCGCGGAGCGAATGGTAGGCTGGGGCGTACCCGAGATGAATGACACACTTCCTTCACGCCGGATCCGGGGGCCTTCGGAATGACGATCTGGTTGTACGGATAGTCGTTGGCTGGGAGCCGGTCGGTGCGAATGCGCCCACCGATGCGGGGCGTAGCCCGAGGAAGGCAGGGTGCTGTTACCCAGTGAGCTCCGGCCCGTTTTGCTCCTGACTGCGGTTTGGTGGGGAGCTGTACCAAGTGGGGGGTTGCCACGGGGCGGTTTGTTGAGTCGGCGCAACTTGCCACTGAATCGCTGCGGACGTGGCAACGATGCGACGAGGGTTCGACCAGGATGCCTGATGACCCGGATATGGTTAGAGCTAAGATGGATAAATGGTAGCGGTTTGACCGGGGCTCCTGGGCGTTTGTTACCCCTTTGCAGGTTTTGGAAAAACTCTCCGGGAACCGTGTGATGGGGTGGTGGCCGTCGGGTCGCCAACACCTGACGACGGAAAACGCTAGCTGGCACAAGAGGTGCCGGACCGTTGTCATGGATACGCAGACTTGTAGCAAGCGGCCGCGGCGGATGCGCGGCTTGCAAGCGCTGAGCCCAGGCCCCACTGAAGTGTGATGGCCGCAAAACATGGCGATTGACGGACCGCCCGTTCACGAAAATATTTTCAGGCACCCAGGACATCCCATGCGGTGGGTGGCCATCATTACCGCGAAAATGGTGGTCACCCTTTCCCCCGCGGCGATAAATGTTGTAGTAGTTTTGGATGATCGTGGTGTTGACGATGTTGACATTGGTAATGTTGACGCGATTGAAATAGCCGAACCCGACCGGGTACCAAGGCATATAAATTTGCCCGGGACCCAACGGGTACCAGCCGATCGGCTGCGTATTGAAACCGACACCCCAGCCGATCCCGCCCACGAAGGCGACCAGTGCCGGAGCATAAACCGGGCGCAGTCCTAGTGGGCCCGGCAGCCAACCCCAGTTGCCGCCGATCCAGGCCCAGCGTCCATAGTGGAAGGGTGCGAACCCCCATGGCTGGCTATCTACCCAAGTCCAACCCCAAGGAGCCATCCAGATCCAGCGGCCATCACGGTAGGGCACCCAACCTGCCGGTACCGAATTGGGAAACCATGCCGGGCCATACTCGGTTTCGTTGACCCAATTACCGTAATTGCCGAGATCTTCATAACCGATCATTGTGCTGGGAACATAGCGGCGGGTAGCGTAGGCGCGTTGTTCGCGTGCATCCAGGGCAAAACTCCAGCGATCGAAACGATCAGGTTGGGGAATACTGAATATCTTGACCTGGGTAAGCAACGGACTGTTAAAACGATAGGAATTGCCGGCATAGACCCGACGTTGGGCCTGGTGTTCGCCGTAGACCTGGGCTTGTCCCCGAAATACCGTGACCTGCGTACCGCGACCCTCGGGGGAGATATCCAGACGGTATTCGCCCGGATCACGAGTCACGAAGGCCAGAGTCGGGGTATCGATCTCGAAACTTTGCCCGGGGAAAAGCTTGCGGATACGCAGATTCAGGCTGCCCTGGGTGAGTTGTGCTTGGGCGATATTGTTGCCCAGGTGCAGAAATCCGAAACCGGTATCTCCAGCCAGGCGGATTTCCGCTCCGCCGAGTTGCATGCTTAGGCGCCCGCCCTGCGGAACCCACAGCTTGTCTCCGCTGGTAAGCGGCATGTTCAACACCGCCTGGCTCCATTGTTTGCCCTGCGCTACCAGCAATCCGACATGCCCCTGCAGCACATTGAGTCGAGCGACCCGGATGGGAGGGGAGTTGACTGTACTGGCGGCGGCATACCCGGGCAGGGCC
>CAJXGK010000155.1 GCA_913053815.1 uncultured Rhodanobacteraceae bacterium | reverse complement strand
GGTTATTACGATTCAAGTTTCGACTTCCTCAAGCAGCGTTGCGGCCCTGCAAAGCCCCTTTTGGTCGGGATTGGCTATGCCTTCCAGGAAGTTGAATCTGCCCACCCAGCCCTGCACCGGAACAGTTGGGATGTTGCGCTCGATTACATCCTTACTGATTGCGAATGTATCGAATGCTCAGTCTGAGACGACCATGCACTACTGGTTGATGAAATCTGAACCACAAGCCTTTTCTATCACCGACCTAGCTCGTAACAAGATTGAACCCTGGGATGGGGTTCGAAACTACCAGGCTCGCAATTTCCTGCGCGACGTGATGGCCATCGGTGATGGTATCCTGTTCTACCATTCCAACTGCCCCATCCCCGGCGTGGTGGGCCTGGCCGAGGTCGTCAGTACCTCTTACCCCGATCCGACTCAGTTCGATCCCAATAACTCACATTACGATCCGAAAAGTCTGCTTGAGGCGCCCCGTTGGTACTTGATAAACGTTAGTTTTGTCCGCAAACTCAAGCGTATCATCACCTTGTCAGAATTGAGAAACGATTCCAAACTAGGTAACTTCACCCTGACCCGTCGTGGCAATCGGCTCTCTGTCATGCCCGTAAGTAGGGCGCAATGGTTGCACATTCTTGGGCTTGAATAAGCCCCTCTCCAAAGGACATCACCATGCACACTGCCGAAGCGCAAAAACGACAGGCTGCCGAAGCAGCACTGGCTCACGTTGAGGATGGTATGGTCGTCGGCGTAGGAACCGGATCGACGATCCGCTATTTCATAGATGGATTAGCCGGCCTACGCTCAAAAATTGAAGGTGCCGTTTCCAGTTCGGAGCAAAGTACGGCCCGGCTGCGAGCCGCCGGCATCCCTGTGCTCGACCTGAATGCAGTCGGGCCCATCCCCCTCTATGTGGACGGTGCCGACGAGTGCGACCCATCCCGGTGCCTGATCAAAGGCGGAGGCGGGGCACTGACCCGTGAGAAGATCATTGCTGAGACGGCGCAAACCTTTGTTTGTGTCATTGATGACAGCAAACGCGTCGACATACTGGGTCGCTTTCCCATGCCGGTAGAGGTGATTCCAATGGCCCGCAGCATGGTGGCACGACAACTGGTCGGACTGGGTGGACAACCGGTATGGCGCGATGGATTCACCACTGATAATGGTAACTGGATCCTCGATCTACATGGTCTGCGCATTCGTGAACCCAAGGATCTGGAAAATCGTATCAATCAGATCCCCGGGGTCGTAAGTGTCGGGCTGTTTGCACGGCGTCGCGCCGATCTGATTATTGTCGGCGGTACCGCAGTCACTCCTTGATCGATCGGGGCAACTCGGAAATCTTCTGTACGACTCCGATTGCCGCGTTGCCATGGACTCCGTACCCCACGAATCCGGTTGATGGGCCGTCAAGATCGGTCCGAAGCTCTCGGCAGCCTAACTCAACACCACGATTTTCCGATGTATTCATCAATCTGTGAGGGTTTTGATTCCACCGGGGGGCAATGCTGCCGCAGCAAGCTTGGGATTTTTGCGCAGCAATTCAATCTCGTTGGTCAGAATATAGGCGGCTTCTTGCAACATTTCATCGGGACGCTGATCTTGCCGCCGCTGCTGGGCCAGATTCTCCGACACACTACGCTCAGCAGGTAACAGGCCATCATCAGCCTTGTGGTGATTATTTTGCCGTATTTTAACCTTGCTTACGGTGGATTGCTTATCATTGAGACGTGCTGTGGCCGCCTTAATCTTCTTTTCTTCAGCCTTGAATGCGGTTTGCCGCTTCTCAAAGGCCTTACGCTCCTGATCCCGGATTGTATAGTTCAGTGAAATCGAGGTTTCACTCTGCAACTTGCGTACGCTCGCTAGTTCCTTAAGCATCAGCTGCCAGGAAGGATTGTGAGCAATATGTTGCTCATGTTCATGACGCAGGATCGGCAGCAGAGAGGTCAAATTAGCTACTTTAGTGTAATGGGCTGGTGGAATATGACTCCAAGGCAAGGCATAAGAATTACTTGATTCTCCAAAATCCTTGGGGTTGATTGTTTCTGGGAAGATGATATCCGGCTGCACCCCGCGGAGCTGGGTTGAGCCCCCATCGACTCGAAAAAACTCAGCAATAGTCATTTTTAATTCGCCATATTTGCCGCTAGGTGGACTGGCAAGTCGATTCAGGTTAATCAGCGTCTGTACCGTACCTTTCCCATAGGTATTGTGACCAATGATCAGCGCCCGACCATAATCCTGCATTGCGGCAGTAAAGATCTCCGAGGCTGAGGCTGAACTGCGATTCACCATGACCGCCATGGGGCCATTCCAGACCCGTGTTTCATCACTATTCTCTACCTCGATTTGGCCCCTGTTGTTACGCACTTGTACCACCGGACCCTTGCCAATGAACAGCCCTGACAATTCGATAGCTTCACTCAGTGACCCCCCTCCATTATTGCGCAAGTCAATGATGATCCCGTCAACCTTTTCCTCTTTCAGTTCAGTAAGTAATTTCGCTACATCGCGGGTCGCGCTACGATAATTAGGGTCCCCTCTTCCTCGCGCTGCGAAATTCTCATAAAAGGCGGGTAGATCAATCACTCCAATGCGAATCAGGTGGCCATGTTCATAAATAGAAATAAGCTTTTTCTTCGCGGCCTGATCCTCTATAGTGATTTTCTTACGAATAATTGTGATCGATTCATGCTTTGCCGCAACGCCCGCATCAGCAGGTAAAACCTGCAGCCGGACTATGGTGTTTTTCTTGCCACGGATAAGCGCTACCACATCATCGATGCGCCAGCCGACTACGTCCACCCACTTACAACTCTGACCTTGTGCTACAGCGGTGATGCGATCACCCGCACGTAGTGTTGACCGGGACGCAGGGCTCCCGGGAATGATCCGTCGAATAATCGTGTACTCATCACGACGTTGCAGCTCTGCACCAATTCCATCCAGAGAAAGTTTCATCGCAATATTGAAATTTTCGCTAGCTCGAGGTCCAAAATAATTGCTATGGGGATCATTCGATCTCGCATAGGCGTTCATGAATGTTGAAAACACGTCTTCGCTATCGATCTCCCGCGTCGTATTGAGATAATTGTTGTAACGGGTATCCAGGACCTTCTGAATGTCTTTGACATTCTTGCCGGCAAGTTTGAGACGCAGCCAATCATTTTTGACCCGCTTGCGCCATAACTGATCGAGCACCGTTACATTGGCGGCCCAGAGGGTCTTGGACCGATCAACGTCCAGGCTTTCCTTGAGTTTGAAGTTGAAAGCTCCTTGCTTGACTAATCCCTTGGCATAGGCGATACGCTCCTTGACACGCTTTTCATATACCGTAAACATTGCAAATGGGTCCTGCAACTGACCGCTCCAGATGTCGTTGGGCAACCGCGAAATAACCGGTTGGAACGAAGCAATGTCCCCGGCAGTGAAAAATACGTGGTCGGGATCCAGCGCTTTCAAATAACTAGTAAAGATACGTTGACTCATCGTCCCATCAAGCGGCAGAGCTTCATAGGCAGACTGGGTGAAATAGGACGCGGCCAATCCCGAGACCTTGGTCTGGACATGGGTAGGGTGTAAGGGCCTCTTGGCGAATTCACCCTGTGCGACCCGACTAGGCAGGGCACAGCTAAGCGTAGGAATGACCGCCGGGGTGACTTGTTTGGCCTGTTGCGCACCGTCTGCCTGTGCCAAGGGTGCCAGCAGCAAAAAGCCCAGCGCCAGGAAAACTTTATTCATAGAACCCATACGATTTAACCAACCTTGACATAAACGGCGGACTGCGCTTGGGCATCCGCGTGATAAGAAGAACGAACCAACGGGTAGGAAGTAATATGGCGAAAACACGTAGCCATTTCTTTCATCCCCATACCAAAACGCCCCAGGCAATACCCACCACTGCCCTGCGAAAATTTTCTGTGTAATCCAAGGCCGGCCGGCACAAAGGTCTGGACGTCATCGCAAACACGGCCCGAATGTCGGCATGTCTGCCGGAGGCCCGCTTTGCAAGACCGATGGTTTGCGACGTCTCTGAAACTGGATTCATGCGGCGTTCAATTCCGCGGTCGGTACGGAGAGACTGTTTACTGAGTCCGTAACCCACAGTCTGAACTGATGACATAACCTATCGACCAGAACATCGGCGACAATGTCGAGATCAGCGGGGCCTCCCAGTGCGCTGAGTTGAGTAACCTCTAGGCCACGATACCCACAGGGGTTGATGCGATGGAAGGGTTCCAGATCCATGCATACATTGAAGGCCAGACCATGAAAACTACAGCCACGACGAATTCTTAAGCCCAAAGCGGCGATCTTTTCCTGATTTACATAAACACCTGGTGCTGCTTTGCGGCGCTGCCCCCTAATCTGCCATCGAGCCAGCGCATCAATAATGGCTTGCTCAATACCTTGCACAAGATCGCGAACTCCCACATGCAAGCGACGCAAATCAAAAAGGGGATAAACAACAAGTTGGCCGGGGCCGTGATAGGTCACTTGACCACCTCGATCAACGGGGATAACAGGAATATTGCCGGGAGCCAACACATGTTCCCATTGGCCCGCTTGACCCAGCGTGAAAACCGGATCGTGTTCCAACACCCACAGTTCATCGGTGGTTTCAGAATCCCGTGTGTCGGTAAACGCACGCATGGCGGCCCAAACCGGTAAATAAGCTTGCCGGCCAAGAGAACGAATCAACAGGGGATGGGTGGATGGCATCGAAACGTCAAACCGCCGCTGGCGAAACGCAGCAAACTTTAAGTGTACTCTGGTTGTTGGACATATCGCCAGCACGATAAGTGAAACGTAGCAAGCAGGCATCCAATCACCGCGCCCTCTTTGGGGCACGCCTGCAATGGAGAGAAGGGCGGTCAGGGGGGTGAGTTTTTTGTCACCCCTGCGGTTAACGGGCCGATCAGGGATCGCCGGGCAAGGCCACGCCCTGAGCGTGACCGATCAGGGCGTGGTAGAACAATCCTTGGCAGTGACCTACTCTCGCATGGCGACTGCCACACTACCATCGGCGCGGGTGCGTTTCACTGCCGAGTTCGGAATGGGATCGGGTGGGACCACACCGCTATGGCCGCCAAGGAAAACGGGGTAGGCCGCGCCGTGGGCGCGGGCCTACATGGGGTCTTGGGAGTGACAAGGTCGTGCTCTCATAAGCCGGTACCGTTGAGGTAAGGCTATTTGGGGTTATATGATCAAGCCGCACGGATCATTAGTACTGGTTAGCTCAACACATTGCTGTGCTTACACACCCAGCCTATCAACCACCTGGTCTTGATGGTTCCTTTAGGGACCTTACGGTCCGGGAGATCTCATCTTGGGGCATGCTTCCCGCTTAGATGCTTTCAGCGGTTATCACTTCCGTACTTAGCTACCCGGCAATGCCATGGGCATGACAACCGGAACACCAGAGGTACGTCCACTCCGGTCCTCTCGTACTAGGAGCAG
>CAJXGK010000154.1 GCA_913053815.1 uncultured Rhodanobacteraceae bacterium | reverse complement strand
ACCGTTGCCGCCCGTGCCGCCGACAGTTCCCAGTTGGAAGGAAAAGCAGCCGTATGAATCGATTGGTCATCGGTATAACCCTCAATACGCAACGCATTGGGTAAGGGGGCGAGAATCCCCGCAATGCGCTGGATTACCGGCACGGCTTGGGGCGAGAGGGTCGCCACCCCACTGGGAAACAGCAGGTCGGTATGGATACCAACCTCCAGCCAGTAGGGTTTGGCATGGACCGTAATATCTCCGTTCTGCACCAGGGGTGCCAAAGCCTTACGCACTTGTTCAGCTAGTTTGGCAAATTGGGAACCGGAGGCCGCGCTGCCCGACCCTGTGGGTATCGGTACCTTAGCCGAATCGTGGACCAACATCATCTTCGGCAAGGCGGAGCCATTAGGTGCCGCCGGCTGCAGTGAGTGAAGGGTCGAAATGAGCGGTGACTGGGTAGGTTGTCGGCCGGCCTGAATCGGTTCAATGACTCTGGGTGCTCCGGCGAAGGCATGCGCCAGAGATTGCGCCAAAACCCGGTACTTACCCTGATTGACACGGGAGATGGAGTACATCACCACAAAAAATGCCAGCAAGAGGGTTACCAGGTCTCCATACGGAATGGCCCAGCGTTCGTGATTGAGGGGTTCCTCCTGGTGCCGTCTGCGTAACCGGACTGAGGGCATTCGAGGGGGGCGACGCACCGACTCGGGCAAGCCTGTCGGCAAGGCACCTGTCTCGGAATGAGAGGTGCTGTAATCGGCGGTACGTTGAGTAATCTGGACACTGGACATACACGCACCTAGTGCAGGTAGCCTTGCAGGCGGGTCTCAATGACCCGGGGATTTTCTCCATCAGCAATCGCCAGTAACCCCTCGGTCACGATCTCGCGTAGCTGCGATTGTGCCCGCACCTGATCCTTGAGCTTGGCGGCAATCGGCAACAGCAGCAGATTGGCTGAAGCGATGCCATAAATTGTCGATACAAAGGCGGCCGCAATACCCGGGCCAAGGCTGCTTGGATCGGCCAGTTTTTCCATAACCGACATCAAGCCCATCACCGCTCCGATAATACCCATGGTAGGGGCATAAACTCCGGCACTCTCGAAGACCCTAGCGGCGGCCAGGTCGGCATTCTCGCGGGCAATGATTTCGACTTCAAGGATGGCACGTATGGTTTCCGGCTCACTGCCGTCCACCAGCAGCTGCAGTCCTTTCTGGACAAAGTCGTCTTTTTCCTCGTCCAGCGTATCTTCCAAACCCAGCAGCCCCTGGCGACGGGCAATTTCACTCCAGGTGATGATTTTCTCAATCATGCTGTGACCATTGCCCGGTGGTGGACGAATCACCCAGCGGCTCATCCGCAAAGCTCGCGTTAGTACCTGAAATGAAGTCTGTACCAGTACCGCCGAGATGGTGCCGATGATCACCACCACAAAGGCGGCGCTGCTCCACAGGGCCGCCACATGACTGCCCTTCAAGATCGCTCCCACGATGATCGTGAAGAAAGCAAGAATCAGCCCCAGCAGGCTCAGCAACTGCACGTCCGGGTCTCCAGGTCAGGCATGGTTCCGGTCAGCAGGTGGCCCAGATCCAGCACCAGGGCAACGCGTCCATCGCCGGTTACCGCCGCCCCGGACAGGCCCTGTACCTGTTGGAACATAGAACCCAGCGGTTTGATCACCACATCCTCGCGACCCTGCACTTCATGCACCAGTAATCCGGCCCGGTGGTGCGCCACCTCGATCACCACCACATGCCAGCGTCCTTCCTGCTTTCCGCCATACCCCAACCACTCGTAAAGCCGCAGCAAGGGCAGTGGCTGGCCACGATGGGCAATGACTTCAGCACCTTCTAGACGCTGGACTGCAGCAGGTGTCGTTTCGAAGATTTCCACCACCTGAGCCAGTGGCAGAGCCAACTGGCAGTTGCCCACGGCCACCCGTAGGGTTCTGACAATCAACAGGGTAAGCGGCAATAACAAGCGAAATTCGCTACCTGATCCTGGCCTGGACTGCAACTGCACCGAGCCCCCCAATTTGGCAATCCGAGTCTTAACGACATCCATGCCCACGCCCCGGCCGGAGATATCCGAGATCTCCTTGCAGGCACTGAAACCGGGCATGAATATGAGTTCGTGGCATTCCCGGTCGCTTAAGCTCACGGCCTGTTCAGCACTCAGCAGTCCTTTTTCCAGAGCCTTGCGACGCAACACCTCCGCATTCATGCCACGCCCGTCATCACGGATGGTGATGACAATACGTTCGCCTTCCTGGGCCGCGGCAAGTACCAGCCGACCTATGGCCGGCTTGCCTGCCGCCACCCGTTCCGGCGGGGGTTCCAATCCATGATCGAGCGCATTGCGCACCAGATGTACCATAGGATCGGCCAAGGCTTCCACCAGACTTCGATCAATCTGGGTATCTTCGCCCTGCTGCACCAATTCAATCTGTTTACCGAGCCGCCGGGCCAGATCGCGCACGATGCGTGGAAACCGTTGAAACAAACGGGCCACCGGCTGCATGCGGGTCTGCATGATCTCCCTTTGCAACTCGTCAGTGACCCGGTCAAGTTCCGCTACCGCCTGTTCTAACGATACATTTTCGCAACCCACCGTCAACGCGTTCATGCGATTGCGGGCCAGAACCAGCTCACCTACCCTATCCATCATGGCATCCAGACGTGTGGTGTTGACGCGCACACTGCTTTCACTAACCACGACAGGCCCCGACTTGGGCTTGGATTTGTTCTGGCCTTGGTCATGAGCCACTTGGTTTCCCTTGCTGATTACCGCCGTCGTAAGTGCCACGGATGGTAAATCTACCCTCGGGGCGGGCTTCAGCTCATCCTGCCCGGGCGCCTGACCCGTCCCATGCAGCTTATCGAGCAGCTGTTCGAACTCAGCATCATCTATGTTGTCTGTGCCAGTAGCGGGGCTCCCGGTGGCCTCCTCTACAGGGGCCACCGCCGCGGCACTGGGGGGCTCAACACCTGGCGCCTGACCCGCCCCATATATGTGATCGAGCAATGCTTCGAACTCACTATCATCAATCGCCTCGGCAGGCTTGGCAGTATCCGTACCGGTCTCTGCCGCCGCCAACATTTGCTCGAATTCCGCCTCCACCGGATCGGTATCTGTCACCGACACAGCGGGTGCCGGGGTAGTCGCTGAGGCGGCCACGGGAGAGCTCTCTGCCGCCGCCAACAAACACCGCAACTGCTCCAGCAGTTCCTGCGGAGCCGGCTGGAGGGAGTCGCCCTGATTGAGCGCATCAAGCATGGCCCGTACCTGATCGTGCGCGCTGAACAGGGCCTCCATGTGGGCATCATTCAGTTCGATGCGTTCGGAACGGATCTCATTGAGTAGGTCCTCAGCGCCATGACACAGTTCAATCATGGGGCTCAGAGCAAGAAATCCGGCCCCACCTTTGATGGTATGAAAGGCACGAAACACGGCATTGACGGTCTCGTGATCATGCGGCGCCGACTCTAAAGCAAGCAGCTGCTCATCCAGATCGGCAACCAGATCTCCGGCTTCGGCCAGGAAGTCGGCCAAGATTCCCGGATCAAGCGCGGTTTCCATGAGCCCTCCTCAGAAACCGTAGTCTTCGAGAAGTTGGTCGACCTGGTCCTGACTACTGGCTAGGGGGGCCGGAGAGTCGGATGCGACAGGGTCTTGGCTCGCTTCCTGTGACTTGGTCGAGATCCCTGTTAGTTCCACCAATCCCGATAAGGCTCCATAGGCCCGGTCGATAAAAACCGCGATCCGCTGCATGCGCTGCCCGGACAGATCCTGCCAGGACTGGGCCTGCAACAGCTCAGTCAGCCCGTTGCGCGTATCACCCGCATGGGTAATCACGGCAACCGCCAACTCGGTAGCGGCGGTCAGTGCCGCCTTCGCAGGTTCCGCAGGTTCCGCAGGTTCCGCAGGTTCCGCAGGTTCCGCAGGTTCCACAGGTTCCACAGGTTCCACAGGTTCCACAGGTTCCACAGGTTCCCGAGCATGATATTCAAGCCATTGCCGGGCCTGCGTTTCGATGTTCCGGGTTGCCGGCAACAGCCGTTGCAGTATATCCAGGTGAGTATGGGCCGCCGATTCACTGATGGTCATGGCTTCCTGCAGATCACGCCGCACACTGTGGGGGGCGGCGGGTTCACCAGCCTGCGGACGAGCCTCAATGACCAATTGGCTGGCCGCTTCATGCAAGCCCCTGGCGATACGCTCCATAGCCTGAAACAGATGCGCCTGACGACGCCTTATCAGTTCGTCAATTTCACGCTCGAAGCCAGCGGTATCAAGCGCTTCCAGCAAGCCGACCGGGGTCGGTGAGCGCTGAACGTCGGGACTGCCGTGGGTACTGGATGAAGCCATGTTGTCCTCCTCAAACCGGGCTGGCCAAGCGTTCGAAAATCCGCGTGAGTTTCTCGCGTAGAGTGACCGCCGTAAACGGTTTGATGATGTAGCCACTCACCCCGCTCCGCGCGGCCTCGATAATCTGTTCGCGATTGTTCTCCGCAGTGACCATCAACACCGGGGTAGTCTTCAGGGTCGGCTCGGCACGGATGGCCCTGAGCAATTCCAGCCCGGTCATCACGGGCATATTCCAGTCGGTCACTACCAGATCGAAGCGTTCCGACTTTATCTTGACCAGTGCTGCGGCGCCATCTTCAGCATCTTGGATCTGGTGGTAGCCCAGCTCCTGAAGCAAGCCTTTGACGATCCGCCGCATGGTGGCAAAATCATCAACCACCAGGATTTTTATGTTCGAATTCACTCATACTCCTCGCTTGTCATGCCTGCCATCTGCTGCAAGTTGGTGCTCATTCACGCCAATCGGCAAGCCGCGAGCGCAGCCGCAACAGAGTTTGGCCGTGGATCTGGCAAACCCGTGATTCGGTCACTCCAAGCACTTCACCGATTTCTTTCATGTTCAATTCCTCGTCGTAATACAGCGACATCAGCAGGCGTTCCCGCTCAGGCAACTTGTCAATAGCCCCCACCAGCGCCTCACGCATGCTGCGCTCTTCCAGGGCTTGGCCGGGATGTAGGGCGTCCTCGTCGTGTACATCGAACTCTTCGCCCACCTCCCCGTTCTTGCCACTCAAGCTGAGCACCCTGCTACCGGCTACATCCAGCAGGATCGCGTGGTACTCCTCCAAAGTGATACCCATGCGCCGGGCCACACTTGATTCGTCGGCATCGCATCCCGTTTCAGATTCGATCTGCCGCATCACTTCGGCCATCTCACGAGCCTTACGATGCACCGATCGGGGGGTCCAGTCAGTGCGGCGCAGATCGTCGAGCATCGCGCCCCGAATACGCAGTCCCGCGTAGGACTCAAAGTGGGTTGAACGCGATGACACATAATTTCTGGCGGCCTCGAGCAAACCCACCATACCCGCTTGGATCAAATCGTTGACGTCCACATTGGATGGCAGCCTGCCCATCAGGTGATAGGCAATACGCCTCACCAAAGGAGCATGTTTATGTACCAGTTCATCAC
>CAJXGK010000153.1 GCA_913053815.1 uncultured Rhodanobacteraceae bacterium | reverse complement strand
GTGGAATGGGTCCTCCGGGTCGTTTTGCTCATGCGGGTCCGGTTGCTTGCGGAGCCGGTGCCGAATGATCCTGTCGGCAGGTGCGCCGGGCGTTTTCCAGCCAGGCCAGCTTGGGTAAACCACCCTGTTCAAGATAGGTGTCGCGGACAAATTGGAAACTGCACAGCTCCTTGGCCAGCAGGCTGACCCGACGGTTATTGCCGGTCATCCGGCGCTGCGCCACTTCATGGAAACCGAAGGTACCATGGAAAAGGACCACGGCGTCGTTGCGTGGTTCCAGAAACACCTCGCAGGCGACCATCGGTACCTGTAACTCGGCGTAGCTCTGCACATCGGTATAGAACACGCGGCCCAATCCGCGCCCGCGCAGGGTCGGGGCAATGACGACGCGATCGATATACACAAAAGCTGGGTAATGACCACGAAACCAGAGGAAATTGGAACTGTCGTGAGCGGCGGTTTCCCGGAACCCAATAATGAAACCGCCGACGACTCCATCAACTTCCGCAACCCGGAAATAGACCGCCCGCTCAAAAAACCATCTTAGTCTCTTGTCATCCAGCGGCAGGATGCCCAGGCGGGTGGCGTTGTTGATGACAAGAATCGTCTCCAAATCATTTTCGCATACGTTGCGGATTTTCAAACTCATTCCATATTCCGTTGCTGTTCGGACCAGGACGACCGCTTCGGTAAAGGACATTATCGCATGACTGGGTCCGGTCGCGGGGCCATGGATAATGGTAGCGAGAAAGGGGTTCAGTCAGTCAGAATGGGTAGGGATTTGCAGCAAAATGGGGTTCTTCAGGCGGGCCGCCCACTGGCGCAGCCGGGTCTTTACCTGGCCCAACGGGTGGCCTGAGGAGCGTGATATCGCTTGCACCAATCTGAATGTAGGGGATGATGCCTCCAATGCGCCGATTCCTGTTCGATCACATCCGTTTACTGCGCTATGCCGGCCTGTTTACCTATCTATGTGCGGGAATCCCGCTGTTGCGTGTGGACTGGGCGCGACAGCGTGTCAGTCTCTTGGTGCCCCCTGATCTGGGCCTGTGGGCGCTGGTGTCGAGCTATCTTCTGTTCGGGGTTGTGTATTGGTTTCTGACTCGTCGGTTGGGCTCACATCGGCATCCATTACTGAAGGTTTTCGGTCTCGGCATCCTCACCATAACTGCTTTTGCCGTGGGCTGGTTTAGCCAAAGTGGACTCTCGGCATTGTTACTTGTGGTGGTGGCAGTGGCCTTGCCGTGGACTTTGCCCGCCCCCATCGGGATTGCCTGGCTAGTGTTACAAAATATGGCCCTGGTTCCCGTTTTTGCGGGTTTCCCCGGTTTCGGCTGGTGGAGCGCAATCCTTCAGACGAGCTTATATCTTGGTTTTGCCACGTTGATGTTTGTCACCTCCCTGGTGGCCAGCCAGCAGGATGAGGCTCGGCTAGAGCAGCGGCGGTTGAATTCTGAACTGCGTGCGACTCAGGCCTTGTTGGCCGAATCCAGCCGTATGGGTGAAAGGATACGGATTGCCCGTGAACTACACGATTTGCTGGGTCATCACCTGACGGCCCTGACCCTGAATTTGGAAGTGGCTGACCATCATCTACCTGGTTCGGCGGCCGAACCGGTGCAGCGAGCCAGGGCGATAGCCCGGCAATTGTTAGGGGATGTGCGCGAGGTGGTCAGTGAATTGCGTCAGAGTGATGCCATTGACCTGACTACGGCGCTGCGGGCGTTGGTCGAAGGTGTGCCTCCGGGGTTGCGGGTGTCCTTACAGGTGCCGGAGCGTTTCAGTGTTGACGACCCGGGGCAGGCCCAAATGATTCTGCGTATGGTCCAGGAAATACTCACCAATACCCTGCGCCATGCCGGGGCCAACCAGTTATGGCTGCATTTTCGACGTGGCTCACAGGGTGACTTGTACCTGCGGGCGTGGGACGATGGACATGGGGTCAAGAATCTGCAGCCTGGTAACGGATTGCGTGGAATGCGCGAGCGTTTGGCCGAATATGGGGGGCACATCGATATTTCCAGCTCGTCAGGCCAAGGTTTGCAATTGGATGTCCACTTGCCCGCGGAGGAGAAACCATGATCAATATCTGCCTGGTTGATGACCAGAATTTGGTACGGCAGGGGATTCGTTCACTCCTCGATTTGGCCGAGGATATTCACGTCATGGCCGAGTACTCCAGCGGGGCTGAGGCGGTTGCCGGTATTCCGACTTTGAAAGTCGATGTGGTCTTGCTGGATATGCGCATGCCCGGAATGAACGGCATTGAAGTACTCAAGGCACTCCATGCAGTCCGCCATCTGCCGCCGACGATCATCCTGACGACTTTCGACGATGATCGCATGGTACTGGCCGGTTTGAAAGCCGGAGCCCGAGGCTATTTGTTGAAAGATGTTTCCCTGCAACAATTAGTCGAGGCAATACGCACCGTGGCCTTAGGGGGGTCGATGATCTCGCCTGCCGTTACTCAGCGGCTAAAGGCCGGCTTTAAACGCATGACCACGGATTTCCGCGGGCTTGAGGATCCTGATCCGCTGACTGAACGGGAGACCGAAATTCTGCGGCTGATGACCGGTGGCTACAGTAACAAGGAAATTGCCAACTCGCTGGGGGTTGCCGAGGGTACCGTGAAGAACCATGTGTCCAGCATTCTTTCCAAGTTGGGGGTTCGGGACCGGACCCGGGCGGTACTCAAGGCTATCGAGCTTGGCATCGTCTGAGTTGTGCCCCGGTTTGGATGGCGTTTCTCGGATAGAGCCGCTACCATCACACACTTACTGCGGACGTCTCTGTCCGCGACGGTTGCCCCCCTGGCCGGCACCTGCCGGCTGATTTGGTTGTGGAGACTTCCCAGCATGACTCGTATTTTCGAATTCCTGGTTGCGGTGAGCATGGTGATAGTTCTGGCCGTGGTCGTTGCCTTGGTGCTGCCCACTCATGCGAGTGCTTCGCGTTCTATCGGGGTCAGCCATAATATCCGCGAGGTTTATGACATCCTTGCCAATTATCGGCGGTTTCCCGATTACGGGGTGCTGCGTGCCTACGATGCCAACACCCAGTTTGAATTCTCCGGTCCAGCCTACGGAGTGGGTGCCAAAGTGAGTTGGACAAGCAGCAACCCCAAGGTGGGTACGGGGAGACTCGCGATGTGGCAAATCGAACCGGCCGCATCCGATGTGTTCCTCAAGGGTGCCGCGACCATTGTCTGGAAACTGCACAACAGCTGGCCCGGTTACAACAAGCGTATCGTGTTTGAAATCAACCGCTCTGGGAAAGATCAGCGGTTGGTCAAGATTGTGGCCCGGTACCGGGTCGATTACGGTTGGAACCTGATTGATCGCTATTCGCGGCTGTTCATCCATGGCACCCCCGATCATTTTCTTGAGTACACCCTGAGCAATTTACAAAACGTTCTGGCGGTCATTCCGAATCTTGCCTATGGGGAACTGCATCCGACCCTGGTGGATACGCCCAAGCAGCCCATCGTATATGTAGCTGAAAGCGTCAAGAATACTCACGATAACATCAGCGTGGCCGTCGATAGTGCGATGCAGACGCTGCAAGCCACCCTCAAGAAACTCGGTGTGGCAGCGGCCGGTCCGCAGACTGTGATTACCCGGCGTTGGAGTCGGAATACCTACACTTTCGACGTAGCCGTACCGATTTCAAGTACCAAGCTGAAAGTCGCTGGGCAGGAATACGATCTCACTCAGCCCGGGCAACCGGTTGCCATGGTGCCGACCTCGAACCAGCCCGGCAAGGCGCAAGCAAGCGGTGTGCCGGCTGCGTCCAAGCCGACGGGGACAGCAGGGCAGACTCCGCCTGCTGTCGTGCAGGAAAAACCCGGTGATTGGGAGGCGCAAGGCCGGCTCGTCGTTAGTAATAAGGTACGTGCCCGCATGGCCTTCGGGGGGCGCGCGCTGATGGCCATTCTGGATGGCAGCTCGGCTCAGTCGTATGCCATTCATAAAGGGCTTGAGGCGTATGCTGCAACCCATGGGTATTCGAATAACCCGGAACTTTTGCCCATTTATGACGTGCAGACTCGGGCTCCGAATCCCCACAATCTGACCCTGGACGACCCCAGCGGGGTGCAGTACAAGGTGTATTTACCGGTGAGTGCCGCGCCGCTGATGACGCCGTGGCAGGCGGCCCAAGTCACCCCGGCAGGAGCATCCAGTACGCTGGTACCGGCGTCTGCGGCGAGTGTGAATCCATCTTCTGTATCCCCCGGTTCCCCCACATCGGCCCAGGCTGCGACCTAGGCCGACTGATCGTACAGGGCATCAGCACATGCGTTCACGGCCCTTCCGAGCCCGGAAGGGCCGTTTTGTTTGGGGTTTGCTGGAGCCTACGGGCCATGTCTACTTGGGTAGTTGCATGTTTTGCTACCATCTTTGGGGTAGCACGGATGGCCGGGAGCAGCCATGATTGAGGTGACCGGACTCAGTCGGCGTTACGGTGGCACCTGGGCGGTGCGCGACATCAATCTTGGTGTGGGGCCTGGACAGGTACTAGCGCTACTCGGTCCCAATGGAGCCGGTAAAACTACCATCCTGCGCATGATTGCCGGGTATCTTGCGCCTTCAGCGGGTACGGTACGGGTTTGTGGTTGGGATGTACTACGACATCCCCAGGCCGTGCGTCGTTTGCTCGGCTATCTACCGGAAGGTGCGCCGGTCTATGAGGAGATGAGTGTGCGCAGTTTCCTCGGTTTTATTGCTGACGTGCGTGGTTTGCGTGGTTTGCAGCGTCGACAGCGTTTCGAAGAAGTGGTGCAGATGCTCGAGCTTGAGGAAGTCTTACAATCGCCGACTGGAACCTTGTCGATGGGTTATCGGCGTCGGGTAGGCCTGGCTCAGGCGATCTTGCATGATCCGCCGGCGTTGATCTTTGATGAGCCTACAGATGGACTGGACCCCAGTCAGCGGCATGGGGTACGCAAGCTGATTCGCTCACTGGCCCGTGACCACAGCTTGATTGTTTCCACCCATCTTCTGGAAGAAGTGCGGGCTGTATGTAACCGGGTTGCTTTGATCGTGCGTGGGCGTCTGGTGGTGGATACCACTCCTGCGGAGCTGGCGGAGCAGTCACGCTATCATGGTGCCGTATCCTTCACCGCCAAGGGCAGCGGGCCGGTACGAGCCGCCTTGGGTTTGCTGCCTTCGGTGGATACGGTGGAGATCGATCCTATGGATGGCCGGGTGACCATTTTCCCCAAGCCCGGCCGGGAGATTCTCCCCCAGGTGCAGCAGTTACTAACGACTTACCGGGTCATTCCCAAGGAACTGCAGCTTGAAGAAGGGCGACTTGACGATGTCTTCGAAACCTATGTGGCTGCAGCACGAGGTCACCCGGAATGAGAGGCTTTCTGGCGGTGCTTCGACGCGAACTCAAGGCTTATGCAGTCACCCCGGTTGCCTATGTCTTTGTGGTGGTTTTTCTGGTGCTCTCGGCGGTTTTCACCTTTTACGTGGGCGATTTCTTTTCTCGTGG
>CAJXGK010000152.1 GCA_913053815.1 uncultured Rhodanobacteraceae bacterium | reverse complement strand
TTCCCACCGCCGTAGTAGATTCTTCCCAAGTCCGGCAGGACTCCTAGTCCATGAATGGGCCTATCGACGAACACTTGCCGCCCCAACCACCCCCGTAGGGTACGAGCCCCGACCGCCCTTCTTGAAGCCTTCTCGCGAGCGAGTGAGAGAAGGACCATGCCCACCGCGGGTGGACGGAGGCTTGTTGTCATCAGCACTGCTGCACAGGAATGTCTTGGGCCCCAGACTCGCAGGACAGGACGCATCCAAACATGGACTGGTGCAAAAGTGCATGGCTATTTCGCGCCGTCTCTATAAATTATTGCAACAGAGCGTTGAGTTGTTGCAGGCTTTGGAAATCGAGCGAACCGGCGTCGTAAACCAGACTCAGCCGATTGATCAACAGGTTGTAACGGGCTTGGGAGTAGGCACTTTGGGCCTGATACAAGGCCTGCTGCGCGAGCAGTACGTCAACGATAGTCTGGGTTCCAACTTCGTAGCCGGCCTGAGTGGCATCGAAAGAGCTTTTGGCCGAAACTACCGTTTGCTGATTGGCTTGCACGCCGGCAATACCCGCCAGTACTGAGCGATAGGCATTACGAGTGTTACGGATCAACCCGCGGCGGTTCTGCTCAAGCACATCTTGACTGACATCGCGGTTGTAGACGGCTTGCCGTACTCGGGATTGAGTAGCGAAACCGGTGAAGATCGGTACATTCAGCACCACGCCGATAGCCGTGTTACGACTGAGGCTATTGGTGTGGTAAGCCCCCAGCCCGCCCAAACGCGGGCTTTGGTTACCCCAACCGGGGGAGTGTGTATAGCTTAGCTGCGCCGAAAGAGTCGGCAAATAGGCACCGCGTGCCGCCTTGACGGTATCGTTAGAGGCTAGAACCTTCTGCTCGTAAGACTGCAGCGTCGGATTGTTGTGCAGAGCCCGCTGCACCCAGGCGGAAAGCTGAGCCGGCACAGGGGGATGTAACGGAATGTCTTGCCGTAGAGCACTCAGATGGGTCACCGGCTGGCCGGTAATCTGAGTCAGCGCCTCGCGGGTATCATCCAGGCGGTTGCGAGCGGTGATCACATTGGCGACCGCAGAGTCGTGCTGGGCCTTGGCCTTGTTGACATCGGTAATCGCGGCCAGGCCCACCTGGAAGCGCTGCTGGGCTTGCTCAAGCTGTCGGGCCAGAGCTTTTTCGTTGCTCTCGGCATAGGTGAGCTGGTCCTGAGCAGCCAGTACCCCGAAATAGGCTCGGGCGACCCGCAGGTACAGATCCTGCACGGCCGATTGATACTGCATGTTCTGGCTTTTGGCCTGGGCATGGGCCGCTTTCAGGTTGGCCCAATCGGAGAAGTTGAACAAGGTTTGCGACAACGTGCCCTGCAGAGTCGTGCCGTAATTTTGGCCGGATGCAGTGAAACTAAAAATCTGAAACCCGTTAGCGGTATTAAAAAGCCGCGTATTGCTGCTGGTGCCATGGCTGCTGCTGTAGTCGTAGCGGGCTGAAAGTTGCGGCAGAAGGACGGCCCGAGCCTGGCTGATGCCTTCTTGTGTGGCTAGCCGCTGAGCATCCGCCTGGGCCAAAACCGGGTCGCCGGCGCGGGCCTGCTGATAGACCTGCAACAGGTCCTCGGCACTGGCCAATCCGGGTACCAACATAAGCACCAGAATTAGCGACAATAGGGTTTTCGAAGCGGAACGGGGCATGGTGGAAATTCCTTGTAGTGGTACTCAGAGTTCGAAATGGGCGACCGCGGCGGCATGGGCAAGATAGGGCAAATCGGTTTCAAACAGGGGTTGCTCGGTAAAGCGCGCCGATCCACTGTTGCGAATCAGTACGGCGTGCATGACCGGCTCCACACCACGCACTGCGAACAGCCGGCCCCCCGGGTTGAGCCAACTGAGAAAACGCTCCGGAATATCGGCCACCGCACCCCCCACCAGGATGGCATCGAAACGTCGTGAACCGGGGTCGAAGTCATGTACGGCTTCACTGCAGACGACCTCAGCATGGCTGTTGCCGATTGCAGCCAGATGCTGACGTGCGCGGGTAACAAAATCTTGATGCAACTCGACGCTGAGCACTTCCCTGCCGAGCTCGGCAAGACAGGCGGTCAAATAACCTGATCCGGTACCGATCTCAAGGACTGACTCGTTGCCATCCAACGCCAAGGCCTGTAAGGCCCGGCCTTCGACGACAGGCTTGATCATCTTTTCGCCGTGTTCCAAGGGTAATGCCAAGTCAGCATAGGCTAGGGCGGCATAGGGTGCCGGCACAAATAATTCCCGGGGGATGCGGTCGAGTATGGCCAAAACCCGTGGTTCCAGCACTTCCCAGGCACGAACCTGATTCTTGACCATATTTTTGCGAGCTTGTTCAAAGTTTATTGTCATAGGAGGGCCGCAGCAAAGGAGAAAACTGCAAGAGCATAAACGCCTGCAGGTCGAACAACAAACCCCATCCATCCGCACGTCCCATCTTGCCTGAGTGCCGGGGTTCACAGCAGTGCCGGAGGTCACCCTGCAGGCAGGATGCTTGTCATGGCTACAGCCGGATAGCTACCTGGATTCAAATATTACTAAACTTGGTCGTATAATAAACCCCATGAATCCATCTGTGAAGCCAGCTAATGCCCCCGCCCGGAGCTCGGGACCGGGTCGTCCCAAGGATCTGGAAAAACGCGCTGCGATCCTCACTGCGGCCAAATGCCTGTTTGTACAACACGGCTTTGAAGGCACCAGCATGGATGCCGTAGCAACGGTGGCAGGGGTCTCCAAGCTTACTGTCTACAGCCACTTCGGAGATAAGGATTCATTGTTCCGTGAGGCGGTCCGGGCTCGTTGCCATGAACTGATGCCCGATGATATTTACACGGTAGATCCCGCTTTGCCGATTCGCGACACCCTGATGCAGATCGCCAAGGTGCACGGCAACTTGATGGTCAGTGAAGTAGCTATCGGTACCTGGCGGGCCATCCTCAGCGATTGCCGGCAGGGCAATCCACGGTTGGGGCAAATGCTGTGGGAAGAAGGACCACGGCGTACCCAGCAGCTGATGGAGCGGGTGCTGAACCATGCCGAGCAGGCCGGGCAACTCGATATTCCTGACCTGCGCATCGCCGCCCGGCAGTTTCTGGCCCTACTCAAGGGCGATACCCATTTCCGCCGCCTGTTCGGTTGTGAGGACTGTAACAGTGATGAATTTCAGCGGGAAATCGAAGCCAATGTCATCGCTGCCGTAGACATGTTTCTACGCGCCTACGCGCCACGTTGACACTCGCTTGTCACGGCACTTCGTGGTTGAATGGTAGTTGAAGCGGGGGTGCTCTGCTTTGAATGCGTCATTCCCTACCCAATCCGGTTGGTGAGCCCATTCGAGCAGAAGAGCTGAGAGAGTCCCTTCGAACCTGATCCGGCCAAGCCCGGCGTAGGAAGCTTCGACGGGCGTTTTGCCTCGTGCTGCCGCTTCATTCTTTCATCACGAGAGTCAGCCATGAACGCCGTTTCCACCGAATTGCTACGCCAAGCCAAGGCGCTTTCCACGACCGTGGTGCAACCCATTCCCGGTTCTCGCAAGATATACCTGCAGGGTAGCCGTACCGACTTACGGGTGCCGATGCGAGAAGTCGTCCAGGCCGATACCCCTTCGGACCTGGGAGCGGAAAGTAATCCGCCCCTGGCCGTTTACGACACCTCCGGACCCTATACCGATTCCCAATACCACGTCGATCTAGTAGCTGGCTTGCCGGCTTTGCGCAAGGCCTGGATCGAAGAACGTAACGATACCGAGCCATTGCCGGCCTTCTCTTCGCCCTTCAGCCGCCGTCATGCCGACGCTACAGAACTTGCTGCGGTACGCTTTCCGACTTTGCGGGCGCCACGCCGTGCCGGCCGCGGCAACAACGTGACGCAAATGCATTACGCCCGCCGCGGTCTACTCACTCCGGAGATGGAATTCGTAGCCATTCGTGAAAACCAGCGCCTTGAGGCACTGACCCAGGCGGGGTTGTTGCTACAGCATCCGGGCCAGGCGTACGGGGCAGTGATTCCGAAGACCATCACCCCGGAATTCGTACGTGACGAAATTGCCCTGGGTCGGGCAATTATTCCCAACAATCTCAACCACCCTGAATCGGAACCGATGATTATTGGCCGTAATTTCCTGGTCAAGGTCAACGCCAATATTGGCAATTCCGCCGTCACCAGCTCCATCGCCGAGGAAGTGGAGAAGATGGTCTGGGCAATCCGCTGGGGGGCCGATACGGTCATGGATTTGAGCACCGGCAAACACATCCATGAGACCCGAGAGTGGCTATTGCGCAACAGCCCTGTGCCGATCGGTACGGTACCGATCTACCAGGCCCTGGAAAAGGTCGGCGGCATCGCCGAGGATCTGACCTGGGAGTTGTACCGTGACACCTTGATCGAACAGGCCGAACAGGGGGTGGACTATTTCACCATCCATGCCGGAGTGCGCCTGTCATTCATCCACCTGACCGCCAGGCGGGTCACCGGCATCGTCTCGCGAGGTGGCTCCATTCTTGCCAAATGGTGTCTGGCCCATCACCAGGAAAATTTCCTATACAGCCATTTTGAGGACATTTGCGAAATCATGCAGGCCTACGACGTCGCCTTCTCGCTGGGTGACGGCTTACGCCCCGGGGCGATTGCTGATGCCAATGACGAGGCCCAGTTCGCCGAGCTTGATACCCTGGGTGAGTTGACCAAGATCGCCTGGCAGCACGACGTACAGACCATGATCGAAGGACCGGGCCATGTGCCAATGCAGCTGATCAAGGAGAACATGGATCGGCAGCTGCAGAAGTGCGGTGAGGCGCCCTTTTACACACTGGGGCCGCTGACTACGGATATTGCCCCTGGCTATGACCACATCACCAGTGCCATTGGCGCAGCCATGATCGGTTGGTTCGGTACTGCCATGCTCTGCTACGTCACCCCCAAGGAGCATCTGGGGCTTCCCGACAAGCAGGATGTGCGGGATGGCCTGATTACCTATAAAATTGCTGCTCATGCTGCCGATTTGGCCAAGGGTCATCCGGGAGCCCAGGCGCGCGACAACGCTTTATCCAAGGCGCGTTTCGAGTTCCGCTGGGACGACCAGTTTCATCTTGGCCTGGATCCGGAAAAAGCGCAGCAATTCCATGACGAAACCTTACCCAAGGATGCCCACAAGACCGCACATTTTTGTTCCATGTGCGGACCCAAGTTTTGCTCGATGAAAATCACCCAGGAAGTACGCGAATATGCCGCCGAGCACGGTCTGGATGCAGGCAGTGCACTGCAGTCCGGCATGGATGAGAAGGCTGAGGAATTTCGTGCCGGGGGCGGTACGGTATATCGGGAGACCTGAAGTCTGGGTCGATATCCAGAAGCGGGGTTGGATGCCCACTGCGTGGTCATAGCCTTCTTCACTGGATTCCCGCCTCCCCGGGAGTAAAAAGAGACTTCCCGCTTGCAACGGCCTCGAGGGCCATGATGGGGTCTTTGCAACCATCAACAGAAGGAG
>CAJXGK010000151.1 GCA_913053815.1 uncultured Rhodanobacteraceae bacterium | reverse complement strand
ACGGTCGTTTATTTTCCGGGTTCGACCTTGGGTAATTTCGAATCAAACCACGCTCTGCGGCTGCTGCGCCAGATGCGGGATATTATGGGTCGCCATGGGGGGGCCTTGATTGGTATCGATCTGCAAAAGGATCCCAGGCTGCTTGAAGCGGCCTACAATGATGCGGCAGGAGTCACGGCAGCGTTTACCCTGAATATGCTGGCACATTTTAACCGTGAGCTTGGCGCTGATTTTCATCCCGGCCAGTTTCGGCACTACGCCCATTACAATGCTCTGGCGGGGCGCATCGAGACCTACATCGTCAGCACGGTCGAGCAAAAGGTGCACCTCGACGGTGAAACGTTTTCTTTCGCCGCCGATGAAGCCATGTTGGTTGAATACAGCTACAAGTATTCAAGCCAGGGTTTTGCCAGCTTGGCTGCCGAGGCGGGTTTGAAAGTAGAGCATGTGTGGCTGGACCCGGCGCAGTATTTCAGCGTGCAGTATTTGGTTCCAATCCAGGCTTGAGCAGCGATCCAGGGGCTGTAGCAGTGCTGGATGTAAGGGATTGGGCTTGCTGTTCGGCCCAAGCCCAGCTCACGTGTTCACGTACCAGCGCCGAAGGATGATCCAGGCGCCCGCGTAAGGCTTGAATTATGTGCGGGTCATAGGGTGCATTGCCCAGGCCGACGGCCAGGTTGCGCAGCCAGCCTAGGTAACCGGTTCGACGCAGGGCCATGCCAGCGGTGCGCTGTAGAAACTCTGCTTCGCTCCAGGCGAACAAATCCAGCAGGCTGGCGTGGTCGAGATTATGACGGGGTGCAAAATCAGCAATCCGAGTGACCTTGGCATAGCGATTCCAAGGGCAGACCAGTTGGCAATCATCACAGCCGAAGACGCGGTTACCCATCGGCCGACGTAGTTCCACAGGTATCGCCCCCCGCTGTTCGATGGTGAGATAGGCGATGCAGCGGCGCGCATCGAGACGTTGCGGACCGAGAATGGCCTGGGTCGGGCAGACGTCGATACAGCGTGTACAACTGCCGCAGTGGGCGCTACGGGGGCTGTCGATCGGTAGTGGCAGATCCGTATACAGCTCACCGAGAAAGAAATACGATCCGGCATCGCGATCCAGCAGCAGCGTATGTTTACCGATCCAGCCGAGCCCGGCCTTGCGGGCCAGAGCCTTTTCCAGCACCGGTGCCGAGTCGGCAAAGGCACGGTAGCCGAAAGGCCCGATCCGGGCGGCAATACGATCGGCAAGCTTCTGCAGGCGTTTGCGGATCAAACCGTGGTAATCGCGGCCGAGCGCGTAGCGGGTGATATAGGCGTGCTGGGCATTATTCAAAACCATCCAGGGATCAGCGGCAGTTGCCGGCCAATAGTCCATACGTACGCTGATGACCCGTAGCGTACCGGGTTCGAGTTCGGCTGGGCGGCTGCGCCGGGTACCGTGACGAGCCATGTATTCCATCTCGCCATGCAGCCCCTGGGTGAGCCAGCCACGCAGGTGTTGTTCGTCCTCACCCAGTTCGATGCCGGCAATACCGGTAGCACTGAATCCCAGCTCGAGCGCCCAGAGGCGGATGTCTTGGACCAGGCTGGTGAGATGGGCTTCGCTGTGCATAGGTTTCGCGGGCGGGGCTACGTATAATCATCGCATGGATGATTTGCAGCTGAACACCGCACTGTACTGTGCCGAGGACGTGCGTGCTTTCGATCAAGCCGCCATTGCCGCCGGCATTCCCGGCATTGAGCTGATGGAGCGGGCTGCGCGCGCAGGCTTTGCGGCCCTACGCCGGCGCTGGCCTGAGGCCCGGCGCGTGTTGGTACTGGCCGGACCGGGTAACAATGGCGGCGATGGCTGGCTGTTGGCACGTGAGGCGAAAAGGTTCGGCCTGGAGGTGCAAGTTGCTGAGTTGGGTGGACAAACCCGTGGCGATGCCGCCCAAGCCCGCCACCTGGCCTGCGCTGCTGGCGTTACAGTGAGCACGAAGGTCGATGCGGCGGGCTGGGCCTCGGCACAGGTTATTGTAGATGCCTTGTTCGGGACCGGATTGCGGCGCGCGCCACAAGGTCAGGCCGCTGCCTGGATCGCCAGTTTGCAGGGCTATGCCGGCAAAGTGCTAGCACTGGATATCCCTTCAGGTCTGGATGCCAATTCCGGCGCGGCGCCCGGTCTGGCCGTACATGCCGCACACACGGTAAGTTTTGTGGCCTGGAAGCGCGGACTCTTTACCGGTCAAGGGCCGGAATTACAGGGTGTGGTGGAACTGCATGATCTGGATATTTCGGTTCGCCATTACCGCCATGCTGCGGTGTCGGCGCGGCTATTGACGGAGCAGGTTTCCCTGCCGCCGCGGGCGCGCGACGCCCACAAGGGACATTTCGGCCAGGTGCTGGTCATTGGCGGCGAGCTGGGATTTGCCGGGGCCGCACGTTTGTGTGGTGAAGCGGCATTGCGTGCCGGAGCCGGGCGGGTCAGTGTGGCAACCCGAGAGGCCCATGTCATCGCCTTGGTCGCGGCTCGCCCTGAGCTGATGGTGCACGCGGCCGAAGACCAGGAAACCCTGCTAAGGCTGAGCCAACGGGCTACAGTTTTAGCGGTGGGTCCCGGTCTGGGCCAGGGTCATTGGGGAACGATGCAATGGCGCGCCGCACTGACTGCTGGAGTACCCATGGTGCTGGATGCGGATGGGCTCAATCTACTGGCCCGTACCCCGTTACCATTACCGCCTGACTCGGTACTGACACCTCACCCTGGGGAAGCAGCACGATTGTTGAGGACGAGTATTGCAGCAATTCAGCATGACCGCTTTGCGGCAGTACAAGTGCTGGCAGAACGCTTCCATGCCGTGGCTGTACTGAAAGGAGCCGGTACCCTGATAGCTCATCCAGATGGGCGCATGGCCGTCTGTGTTGCAGGCAATCCCGGCATGGCCTCCGGGGGAATGGGAGATGTGTTGACGGGTCTGATTGCCGCCTTGCGAGCGCAGAACCTAACGGCCTGGGATGCCGCCTGCCTGGGGGTCAACCTGCACGCTCGGGCCGCTGATGCCGCCGCGCGGCAGGGAGGTGAACGCGGTCTGCTGGGCAGTGATCTTTTCCGGTGGATACGTCAGGGCCTGGGAACGGGACGTGGCTGAACGGTATACAGTATTTCTGGCTGGGCCTGAGGCCACTACCAGGCTCGCTGAACGGCTTGCCGCAGTCTTGCACAGTGGGGTTATCTATCTTCAGGGTGAGCTGGGGGCAGGTAAAACTAGTTTTGCCCGGGCCTTGCTGCAAACTTTAGGAGTAACAGGCCGAATCAAAAGCCCAACCTATAGTCTGCTCGAAAGCTATAGGTTGCCGCAGGGTACAGCCTGGCATCTGGATCTGTATCGGATTGCTGATCCTGAGGAGTTGGAGTGGCTGGGGTTGGATGCACTGGATGAATCGGCTGCGTTGGTACTCATTGAATGGCCGGAACGGGGGTTGGGGGCGTTACCCAAAGCTGACCTGCTTATAGGCCTGCAGCATTCTGGGAAGGGCCGCCAGGCAGTGTTAGAGGCCCGTACTCCGCAGGCAGCCGGCTGGCTGGATGGGCTCCTGGGGTTGGAGCCTGTATAGAGATAGCACAAAATATAAATGCCCCTTTTAATCATTGCGTGACCGAATGTAATCTCTGGTGGGTCTTATGTAGAAGATCTTTTTACTTGGCGTTTGTCACTCATCCGCGCCCCCCCCGTGCACCTCGCCACGTTGGGGTTCACGTTGCTCACCCACAATCCACGGCTCCTGACCCCACACTGCAAACCACGGCCACGGACAAGCCGATAGCACTCCATGCTGGTTATCCCCCTGCGACGATCCATACCTCAAGTGGGCCGAAGCATCGATAGTAGATACCGACTCTGTAGAGTTGGGTAAGCAGCGAATTCGTGTGCCGTAGGCATAAGGAATAACCCGGAGGCACCAAAGCTTGCATGGGCGAACCACGAGGGAATATGCGTCTTGCCGGATAATGGGTACCGACTCAATAGGAGCCGATCCACCAAGTGGCTTGAGTGGCGAGAGGTAGGTCCAGGTTCATGTTGCGGGATGATGTAGAGCCACAGGATTTACTATATCCTTAAGGCTAGTTATTACGAAATACTTACAGGTATTGGATTGCAAAAGGAAAAGTAACTTGCAATCTGATTCGTCTTGCGTTTCAATCCATGCCATGAAGGGATACTTTAGACTCTTTTTGGTGTTGGCACTGGTACTATCGGGGGTACCCTCTCAAGGTGCAGACGGCCCCTTCACGCAGATTGAATCGTTACGTGTGCATGCCAGTACACAGCGATTGCGGGCGGTTTTCGATCTTTCCAGATCGTCTGCTTACCATATTTTTCAGCTTGCTAATCCCGACCGGCTGGTTGTGGATTTTCCTCATAGCCGGTTTACGAATGGCTTTGGAACTCCCAACGGAACCGGCATCCTCAAAGACGTGCGTACCGGCCAGCATGACCATGCCACCATGCGAGTAGTGTTCGATCTGCGCGGCTCGGTGCAACCCAAGAGTTTCATGTTAAAACCTTCCGGCCGTGGCACCTATCGGCTGGTGATCGATTTATATCCGCATGGCCAAGCCAAGCGGGTGGTGGCCTCGGAATTGCGCTACTTGCCCCAAGGAGGACGCAAGGTAGTGGTCGCCGTCGATCCGGGTCATGGTGGCATTGATCCCGGGGCCCGTGGCCCGAATGGGTTGTTGGAGAAAAATGTCACCTTGGCGATTGGCAAGCGTCTGGCAAAGTTGATTGATGCCCAGCATGGAATGCGGGCCGTACTGACGCGCACAGGTAATTATTACGTGTCCTTGCCAAAACGTTATGCCATTGCCCGCAAGGATCATGCTGATCTATTTATTTCGATCCACGCTAACTCCTGTCCCCATGATTGTGGCGCCCGAGGGGCCTCAGTCTGGGTACTGTCCACGCGAGGCAAGGAGAGTGAGGCCGGGCGCTGGCTGGCACGTAGCGAAAACGCTTCGGATCTGATTGGCGGTGTATCTCTGGGCAACAAACCGCATGCACTGGCCGCAGTGCTGCTCGATCTTTCCCAGGGCGCCAGTATGCAAGCCAGTCGCGAGGTGGGCGCAGATGTATTGCATGCGCTGGGCCGCATCGGGCCGCTATACAACCGGCACGTAGACCATGCCAACTTTGTGGTGCTGCGAGCACCTGATGTGCCTTCGATTCTGATCGAAACCGCATTCATCAACAATCCACACGAAGCGCGTCTGCTGGCGTCACGGCGTTATCGAGAGCGGCTCGCTCGGGCTATTCTTGTCGGAGTAAAAGGATATTTTGAGGCTACCCCACCGCCCGGAACCTGGTTTGCTCTGCAGGCTGCAAAGAGGCGTGAGCGTACTGCCGCACTGGACAATAGCCCTGAGCGGATGCTTGACGGCAGATCGAGCCATAGGCTCAGTTCGCTCAGATCGCCGCTTACTGCCAACAACTGAATGGTGATGGCCCGGGCCGATTCAGTACTTATGGGTGAATGTC
>CAJXGK010000150.1 GCA_913053815.1 uncultured Rhodanobacteraceae bacterium | reverse complement strand
CAATGACATGACCGACGTCATCCAGAGTATCTATGGCACGGCACACAGCATCCAGCCGGGCCTGAAATATACCGTCGCCGGCAAAACCGGCACCGCCCATATTGCTGATGGCGGCGGCTACCACCATCACCAGTACAACGCGGTATTTGTCGGCATGGCCCCGGCCAGTGATCCGCGGCTGGTCGCGGTGGTGGTGGTGCATGACCCGACCCGCAACGGTTTCTACGGTGGGCTGGTTGCCGCACCGGTGTTTCGTTCAGTGATGGGCTCGGCTTTGCGGCTGCTGGATATCCCTCCGGATAACGTCAAGCAGTGGTACTCCGATTTGCCCAAGCCGGCTCTGCAAGCCCCGCTCCAGGTCGTCAGCCAGCGGGTTGCCAAGTCCGGGGAGGTGGCGAGATGAGCCGATGGATGCACCTCGACACTCTATTGACCGGAATTGTCGATAGCGGTCGCTGCATAGATCTGAAGATCGCTGGACTCAGCCTCGATTCGCGTCAAGTTGTCCCGGGCGCTGCATTTTTGGCCCTGCAGGGGCTGCGCGAGCATGGCATTACCCATGCAGCCGGTGCTGTCGAGGCGGGGGCTAAAGTGGTGTTGGCCGAGTCCCCCGCTCCTGCGGGAAGTTTTGAGGTTGCGGTACCGGTGCTATGGATACGGGACCTGCAAAGCTACGTCGGAATCCTGGCGGCGCGCTGGTATGGTCGGCCAAGCCGAGATTTGGTGGTGATCGGAGTGACAGGGACCAATGGTAAAACCTCGGTGGTACAACTACTGGCGCAGGCGCTGCAATGGCTTGGGCACCGTAGTGCCAGCATCGGTACGCTGGGAGCCGGACGGGTGGGTGATCTGCATGCGGCGGAACGCACTACGCCGGATGCGATCGCAGTGCAGGCCCTATTGGCGCGTTTCCGCGAGCAGGGGGTGAGCCATGTGGCGATGGAGGTGTCCTCGCATGGTCTTGAGCAGGGGCGGGTCAATGCGGTGGATTTCGAGATGGCCGTATTGACCAACCTTAGCCGTGACCACCTCGATTATCACTCCAGTATGGAGTCCTACGGTGCTGCCAAGATGCGTCTGTTCCAATGGCCGGGTTTAGGTACGGCCATCCTCAACCTGGATGACCCGCTTGGGGTAAAGCTACAGCCAGAGCTGGCTGCGGGGGTGCGGTGTCTCGGTTATTCGCTGCAACGTAATGATGTGGCTATCTATGCCAGTGATATAGGTACCGACAGTACCGGCATCCACTTTCGCCTGCATACCCCATGGGGCTCGCGCGATATTCATTCGCCCTTACTGGGCCGTTTTAATGTGGCGAATCTGCTAGCGGTGGTGGCCTGTCTCGGGGCCCTGAACCACGGTATCGATGAGATCGCCCGATTGCTGCCTTTGCTGCAGCCGGTTCGGGGACGGATGAATCGCGTCGGTGGTGGTGCGCAGCCGCTGGTGGTGATCGACTACGCGCACACCCCTGATGCCCTGCAGCAGGCCCTGCTGGCCCTGCGTCGACATTGTGTAGGCCACCTTTATTGCGTGTTCGGATGTGGGGGTGAACGTGATGTCGGCAAGCGGCCACAGATGGGAGCCATTGCGGCGCGACTGGCCGACCGGGTGCTGCTGACGGATGATAATCCGCGCGGAGAGGACGGCGCAGCAATTCTGGTGCAAATTCGCGACGGCATGCCCGCCGACCTGGATGTGTCTATTGTTCGCAAGCGTGACCAGGCGATTTTCCAGGCGGTGTTGCAAGCCAAGTCCGGGGACGTGGTGCTGATTGCGGGTAAAGGTCATGAGTCCTATCAGGAGGTGAATGGCAGGCGGCGCCTGTTCGATGATATGGCTGAAGCGTGCCGAGCCCTGGAGTCAGCATCATGCTGAAGCTGAAACTCAGCGATATCGCGATATGGACTCGAGGACACCTGTATGGGGCGGATACGTGGGCGCGATCGGTGTCCATAGACAGCCGTTACCTGGAGCTTGGAGCCTTGTTTATTGCGATACGTGGTCAGCATGTCGATGGCCATGATTTTCTCGAGGATGCCGCCCGGCATGGTGCCGTCGGTGCGTTGGTCAGTCGGCCCTGCAAACATCCCTTACCGCAGGTATTGGTGGAAGATGTCGTAACGGCTCTGGGCGATCTTGCCAGCGCCGTTCGGGCGCAGTATCCGGTTCAGGTGCTGGGTATTACCGGCTCCAGCGGTAAGACGACGGTTAAAACTCTGATTACAGCGATCCTGTCGCGGTATGCACCGACCCATGCCAGCAGCGGTAACTACAACAACGAAATCGGTCTCCCTCTCAGCCTGCTCTCGGCCCCGGATGAGGTGCGCTATATGGTGTTGGAAATGGGTGCAGGCAAACCCGGTGATATCAGCTATTTGGCGGGTATTGCCAGGCCGCAGATCGCTCTGGTCAACAATGTGTCGGCCGCACATCTCGAGCGGCTCGAAACGCTTGATGGTGTGGCTGAAACCAAGGGGGCCATTTACGATGCATTACCGGTTAATGGTATTGCGGTGATCAATGCCGACGATGCTTATGCTCGCGCCTTTGCAAATCGGGCGGCCCCCCGGAAGATCCTGCGCTTTGGGCTTGCTGCGGCTGCGGCGGTACGGGCCGAAAATATCGCTGCGGATTTGCAGGGATCGAGTTTCCAACTGTTGACCCCGGCTGGGTCGGTACCGGTCAACCTGCATTTGCCGGGGCCACACAATCTCATGAATGCTCTCGCCGCCACCGCCCTCGCTCTGGCTGTAGAGATATCGTTGCCGGAAATCGTTATCGGTCTGGAGAGTGTCGTGTCGGTCCCGGGGCGCTTCCGGGTGATCCCGATGCCGGGGGGTTGGACATTGATCGATGATACCTACAACGCCAATCCCTCCTCGGTCATGGCGGCCATCACCATGCTGGCCACAGTCTCCGCACCAACTTGGCTGGTGTTGGGTGACTTGGCTGAACTGGGTGCGGAGGCCATGGTGCTGCACAGCAGACTGGGTCAGCGTGCTCGTGAAGCTGGGATCAACAAGTTGTGGACACTGGGTCGTCTGAGTCGGTATGCCGGTGAGGCCTTCGGCAAGGGGGCTCAGCACTTTGAAGATCAAAATGAGCTGGTGGAGGCCTTGGCCGCAGCTCTGACGCCGGGGCTGACCTGTTTGGTCAAAGGCTCTCGGGCCGCGGCGATGGAACGGGTGGTTGAGGCCCTGATGAAACGACCAGGAGGTGCTTATGCTGCTTGAACTGGCCCGCTGGCTGGCGCAATGGTTCAGCGTCTTCCATGTCTTTCAGTACCTTACCCTGCGAACTATTCTCGGGGCGCTGACGGCATTGCTGTTCTCGCTGTTTGCAGGGCCGGCAGTCATTCGCCGATTGACGGTGATGAAAGCGGGTCAGGTGGTGCGAAGTGATGGGCCACAGAGCCATCTGAGCAAGGCCGGCACGCCAACTATGGGTGGCACCCTGATTTTGCTGTCGGTGGCGATTTCGACCCTGCTCTGGAGCAATTTGGATAACCGCTACGTCTGGATCGTGCTGGGCGTGACACTGGCCTTTGGGGCCATTGGTTTCTATGACGACTATCTCAAGTTGGTTCAGAAGGATCCCCAAGGAATGCCGGCGCGATGGAAGTATTTCTGGCAATCCCTGGTTGGATTGACGGCGGCAGGGGTGCTGTATGTCAGTGCCGTGGTGCCGGCAGAAACCGCCTTGTTTGTGCCTCTTTTCAAGCATGTGGTCTTGCCCTTGGGCCTGGCTTATATCCCGCTGGCCTACCTGCTGATTGTGGGCTTTTCCAATGCCGTGAATCTAACCGATGGTTTGGACGGTTTAGCCATCATGCCCGCGGTGCTGGTGGCGGTAGCACTAGGGGTGTTCGCCTATTTGTCCGGGAATGCCGTGTTCTCGAATTATCTCGATATTCCATCGATTCCGGGAGCCGGTGAAATCGCGATTTTCTGTGCCGCCCTGGCGGGTGCCGGGCTGGGATTTCTGTGGTTTAACACCTATCCGGCGCAGGTTTTCATGGGGGATGTCGGGGCGCTGGCCATAGGCGCCGCACTCGGCACGATCGCCATGATCGTACGCCAGGAAATCGTGTTGCTGGTGATGGGGGGGGTGTTTGTTATGGAAACAGCATCGGTAATCATCCAGGTTGCGAGCTTCAAGCTGACCGGCCGGCGAGTGTTCAGGATGGCGCCGATCCACCATCATTTTGAACTTAAGGGCTGGCCTGAACCACGAGTGATCGTACGCTTCTGGATCATTAGTGTGGTGTTGGCGCTGATTGGTCTGGCGACCTTGAAGGTGCGCTGATGACCCGTAGGCCACCCCGCACTCAGGCCCGCCGCAACGATGAAGCGCGAGGTCACTTTGACTCATGGCTACTGCTAGCGATGGCTGCCCTGGTGGTGTTGGGCGTCATTATGGTGGCTTCGGCCTCGATTGCGGTGGCCGATGGGCGCCACTATGGCGCGTTCTTCTATCTCAAGCGGCACCTGCTGTTTCTGACCTTAGGGCTGGCTTTGGCATGGGGCTTGACCCGTATCGAGTTGCAGGTTTGGGAGCGCTACAGCCTGGTATTGGTGCTGCTGGCGGTGACTTTACTATGTTTGGTGTTCATCCCTCATCTGGGGATGCGAATCAATGGGGCGCGGCGCTGGATCAATCTAGGTGTGACAGGATTTCAGCCGGTCGAAGCGGTGAAGCTGGCAGTGATTCTCTATGTCGCCAGTTATCTGGTTCGCCATCGCCAGGCGGTCGAACAGAATCTGTTGGGTGTGGTCAAGCCCATCGGAGTGACCCTCCTACTGGTCGGGCTGCTGTTGGTACAGCCCGATTTCGGTTCCGCAGTTCTACTGCTGGCCGTGGTGGTGGGAATGGTCTGGCTGGGTGGGGCACGGATGCGTAACTTGCTGTATCTGGCCCTGCCGTTAATACTGCTGCTCATCTTGGCGGCATTGAGCCAGAGCTATCGGGTCAAGCGTTTGACCTCATTCCTGGACCCCTGGAAGGATCCGTTCAGTAACGGTTTTCAATTGACCCAGGCCTTGATTGCGGTAGGCCGGGGCCATTGGTTTGGGGTGGGGCTTGGCGACAGCGTACAGAAACTGTTCTATCTGCCTGAGGCCCACACCGATTTCATACTTGCGGTGATTGCTGAGGAGCTGGGTTTTGCCGGCATTCTGCTGGTGGTCGTGATATTCGCCCTGCTGGTTGGCCGGGCACTGTGGCTGGGGATGCTTGGGTTGCAGTTGGGACAACGCTATGCGGCGTTTGTCGCGTTTGGTGTGGCCTTGATGATCGGTTTGCAGTCGACGGTATCCATCGGGGTCAACCTGGGCATGTTGCCCACCAAAGGCCTGACCTTACCGTTGATCAGCTCGGGGGGGTCCAGTGTGATCATGACCCTAGCAATGTTGGGTCTATTGTTGCGAGCCGGATATGAAATCCGTCGGGCCGAAGACGCTCGGCGTATCACGGCGCGCAGCGAAATTTTGAAGGAAGCGAGCGTGGGGGTGTT
>CAJXGK010000149.1 GCA_913053815.1 uncultured Rhodanobacteraceae bacterium | reverse complement strand
ATCCGATCCCATACAAAACTTGCAGGCTTTTAATGCCATCAACCAGGGTCTGTGCGGAGGCAATGCTCGCGCCGGTCAAACCATTGACGACCTGGCAGCGCAAGGTTTTAGTCGTCGCGTCAACTGAAAATACGTTGACATAAAGCAAATTGGTACCACTGGTATTGCTGGCACCTTGGCAGTTGGTGACCCCGTCACCGCTGGCGGTCAAATAACGGATGCTGATCGTGTTGCCCAGGCCGTATACCGATTGTCCGGCGCGGGTAAAACCGGTTGCGGAGTTCACCGGTAAGGCCAGCGTTGCAATGTCATTGCCGGTCGGCGGGGTGGCTACCGGAAAGTACCCCGCCGATTGGGTGATGCTGGTGATCAAGGTCATGGCCAACTGCTCGTTGTCTTGCAATTGGGCCAGATGGTATTGCGCACTGAAAGTTTGCCGAGTGCTGTAGAACAGCGTAAACAGTCCGGATAGCAGGAACAGAGCAATCACCATGCTGACCATCAATTCGATGAGCCCGATACCCTTCTGGCGGTGTCGTACGATTGTCGATGGGTAAACGGTCACAGTCTGGCGGTGTCGTGCAGGGGTTAATAAGTTGAATAGGTTCATGGTTGTACCACCAGGGTGATGGCATGCTGCGAGGTTCCGACCCGAGTGGCTTGATTCAATGCCATATTCTTCTCATTCCAGTTGACGGTAACCGTGCAGTTGACGATGTTGTTGGCACCCAAAAGACAAGCTATGGCACCCTTGCCGCCAGGAATCTGTCTGGCGAGTTGCCGTCCCCATATTTTGAGGTCATAGGCAGCCATTTCGATGCCGGTGCAGGGACCGCTGCTACAGTCACTTGTTTGCCCATTCAGTGGGCCATCATTCAGGGCTGTGGCAGACCAAGTTCCGCTCGCCTTTCCTATCACGGTGAGATGGGCGGGCGCCGCGCCGGTGCGCCAGTAGGCGGGGTTGGCATGCATGGCCGAAGCGATACTGGAGGCTTCGATGGTCGCCATCGACCGGGTGCGGGCGATATGGGTGTTGCTCAAGGCTAGAGCTTGCATGCCGGCGATACCGAGCAGGCCCACGGCGATGACCACCAGAGCCACCATCACCTCAATCAGGCTGAAACCACATGGCGGCCGGGACACGTTGCACCATCGTGGCGGATCGTTGCTCAACGGCAAACGAATCATGGACATTGCCCTCCCTGATTAGCTTGAAGATGCCCGACTAGCGAGATACTCAGACAGCGGCTCAAGGCGAGGGTGTGGTTACTGTCGTGTAGGACCAGGGTGCCTTGATCGGTTGAAAATCCGACCCGGTTGAAGGTTATCGCTACCAGGCCAGCGTTACTTCCGGTTGCCGTTCCTAGCAGGGTATCGTTGCCGCTAAAGGCTTGCTGATAGCGCAATATCGTATCCGGGTTGGTCCCACCGGTATTGACGGTCTTATTACCGTTGGCATCGGCAAAGACGATCCAGCCTGATTGCCAGGTATTGCTACCTGCACAGCGGGTCCCGGTGGTTGATACGCAAACCGTGACGGGCTGGCCTTCCTTGATGGCCTCCGCCCGTGCGTACTGCAAATCGCCCGTGAGTGAATTGATCTCAGCAGCCATACGATTTGCCGTAGTGGCACTGCGGTACGACGGAATGCCAAATACTGCGACAATAGCAACGATGCTGATCGTGACCAGCAATTCAATCAGCGTTACACCCGCTGCGGTGCGATTCAAGTCGAAACCCCCGGATTGGCCTAAGTTCGACTATGCCGTGAAAGATTGTTGAAGCAAGCCTCTGGAGGATGAGTGGTGGAATAATTCCGATAAGCGGCTGGGTCTGCGATGTTTCTGTGAACGGTGTCTCAGTGAGTAAGGCGCTGGTCAAGTCTTTGACTCGTCACCTCTACACCGCTGTGGTGATACCAGGCTTGACCAGCATGGCCCCTTTATCCGTTATTTTTTCACGATCTTATCGATGACAATATGTACCGGTTGGCGGCGTTGCGTGGAAACCGCAACGCTATGACCTTCTAGGTCGCCGGTGGTGGGCAAAGCCTGGCCGGAATAGGAGACTCGGGCGGTAATTTCGACGAGCTTACTGCTGCTCAAATTCTGACCGGGGGTCATGCCCATAGCATCATTAAGTGTCACTGTGACAGGGAACTTGCTGACCGGTTCACGATGGACGGCAAGCGGCACAGGAGGCCCATGGGGCTTGCGCGCAAAGACGAACAGTGTTGCACCGGGCCGCAGCTTGGATGCCAATTTGGGAGCAAGGGTCACCTCAACCTTAAGTTGCGGACCGGCCGCTATGGCCGCTGCGTGGGTTAATGGCAGGCCGCCGCGGCGCTCGGCCATGATGATCTGTGCCTGGACGGCTTTAGCAACCTTGGATCCAGGCTTGAGCAAGGCTAGCAGGCGCTGCCAAGTGGTACTGGCTGCCGTGTATTTCCCAAGCTGAAAATCACTGATCCCCAGCATCCACAGGGCTCGCTGATGCTTGGGATCAACGTCAAGGGCATGTTCAAGACGAGCCCGTGCCTCGCCGACAATACGGTGACCGGGCTGCGTCAGGGAGTCTTCCTGGGCCCAGGCAACCAACAAGTTAGGGTCATCAGGGTGTAGGGCGAGGGCTTTGCCATAGGCGTCACGAGCCTTGGCCGGCAACTTCTTGGCGGTATACACCTGACCGAGCCAGCTCCACAGCGTTGGATTATCTGGATGCTCATTGAGCTGCTTTTTCAGCTTAACTAAAGCCTGGTTCAGCGTCAGTGGCGCTGTAGTGTGGTTCGGATTAAGTGCGGCGGGCAGGCCGAAATCCAGATATAACGCGGTGCCGGCAAGCGGTATGCCAAGGGCCAGAACAATGCCCAGCAAGGCCACGGTGCGCGGGTGGGTAGTAAAAGTGCGATGACGCCACAATGGCCAGAGCACGAAGGCGAGCGCTATCGAAACGAGTGCGACGGTCGCAACAACAAACAGTATGATCACCAGTCATCATCTCCGGGGGGGGGGGCGGTCGCTGCAGAGCTGGTGCGCCTGCGTAGATACAGCAATACGCCCAGGCCACCCAATATGAGAAAAATGAACGGACCAAACCATAATGCGTAATTGGAAGGTTTTAGGGGTGGGTCGTAAAGTACATAGTCAGAATAGCGATTCACCAGGTATTGTTTGATTTGTGGGTTAGTCTTGCCTGCCTGCATCATTTTGAAGACCAAAGCACGTAGATCTTGCGCTAGTTTGGCATTGGATGAGGCAAGGCTTTCGTTCTGGCAGACCAGACACCGTAATTGTGAGGTCAGGTTTTGGAAACGCAATCGCTCAGCGTTGTTTCGAAAGGGCAAGGGACCGATGGCGTGTGCAGCAAAGCTGATCAGCACCAACATCATAATTGCAAACAGCCAGTGGCGCATATCAGTCGGCCTCATCTGGGTGCGCACCGACTGCTCGCAGCAAGGGCACCAGCTTGTCACGAATAACTGCTGGCGTCACCGGGCCGATATGTTTCCAGCGAATGATGCCCCGGGAGTCAATGAGATAGGTTTCCGGTACCCCATAGACCCCGAAATTGATCGCCGTGCGGCCACTTCGATCGGTAACGACCACACTGAATGGATTGCCGTGCTTGGCCAACCAGGCCTTCGCATCTTGCGGCGGATCTTTGTAGTCGTAACCGATGAGTGGGACCCCCAGGCCGCTGGCATGGGCCATCCACACCGGATGTTCTTCCAAGCAAGCCACGCACCAGCTGGCGAATACATTGACGAGATAAGGTTTACCCAGCAACATCGCCTTGCTGACATATTCGGTGGGGGCGTAGAGTTTTGGAAGATTGAAGGGGGGCGCGGCCTTGTTGATCAGCGGGGAGGGTACCGCTGTCATGTCGTGGCGACTGTTCCACCATATGCCCCATCCGAACAGGCCGACCAGCACCAGAAAGCCGAAGAGTGGAAGATACCTTTTCATACTGTGGACTCTTTTAGCTCGGGTTTTAATTTTGTGGGGAGTGATTTAGGTCCCGTGCCATTGACCGTTTTCCGTACTCGGAATCTCCGGTCAGCGATGGTGATAAATCCACCCAGAGTCATGAACAGACCGCCTAACCAGATCCAGCGCACAAACGGCTTGTCGTAAATCCGCAGTGACCAAGCCCCTTGAGTGCCGAGAGGTTCGCCGAGGGCCACATACAAATCACGGAACAGCCCTGCGTCAATAGCAGATTTAGTTTGCACGATTCCCCGTGGGTATTCACGTTGCTGGGGATACAGCCGGGCAATAGTCTTGCCATTCCGGCCCACCACGATGGTCCCCTGATGGGCCATCCAGTTGGGGCCTTGCACGTTGTGCACCCCTTGGAATTGGAAGCGATAAGATCCGATCAGGGTGCTTTGCCCCGGGGCCAGGCGAACGTCTCGTTCGACGCTCAGGGATGAGGTCAGCAGCGCCCCAGCTAGAAAAATTCCAATACCTAAATGCCCCAGCAACATGCCGGCCATCTCGGCAGGATAGCGTCGGCCCGCCGGCACATTCCGCCAGCGCTTCCAGGCGTAGGCTAAGACCCCGGCAATAACATAAGCCGCCGAGACTCCGCCCAGCAAAGCACGCCACGAGGGTATTCCGCCGCTTGCAGCGAAGGCCAACAAGCCACCGCCGATGATTCCTGCTCCGCCCGCCATCCAAGCGACACGTAGCAAAGTGCGGTTGTCAGCACGCCCCCACTTGGCGAACGCTCCAAAGGGCAGCAGCAGGATAATCGGTGCCATCAACAGCATGAACAGAGGACCGAAATACGGTGGCCCGACCGAGACCCGTCCAAGGCCGAACAAATCGCCGATCAGCGGGTACAGAGTGCCGATGAGAATCATCGCCGCACTGATGACGAACATCAGATTACCGATGACGATCAGAGTCTCACGGGACAGCATCGAAAACCGCTTGCCGCCGGTGACCTTGGGCGCTCGCAGAGCATACAGCAGCAGGGAGGCACCGACTGCGATACCCAGCATAATAAGAATAAATATGCCGCGACGGGGATCCGACGTAAAGGCGTGTACGCTGGTCAATACCCCAGAACGAACCAGAAAGGTGCCCAGCAGGGACAGCGAAAAGGCGAAGATCGAAAGAAGTAGTGTCCAGGCCCGCAGTGCTCCCCGTTTTTCGGTGATAGCCTGGGCGTGGATCAAGGCGGCGCCAACCAGCCAGGGCATGAATGAAGCATTCTCTACCGGGTCCCAGAACCACCAGCCTCCCCAGCCTAACTCGGTATAGGCCCACCAGCTACCAAAGACGATACCGGCGGTAAGAAATCCCCAGGCTGCGTTGGTCCAGGGCCGGGACCAGCGCACCCACTTATCGTCCATGGCACCTCCCAGCAGGGCCGCGATCGCAAACGCAAAGGCAACTGAAAACCCGACATAGCCCATGTAGAGCATCGGCGGGTGCAGCACCAACCCGGGGTCCTGCAGCAGCGGATTGAGACTCGCCCCGTTCGCCGGTGCCACTGACAAGCGCAGGAACGGATTGGAGGTAAACAA
>CAJXGK010000148.1 GCA_913053815.1 uncultured Rhodanobacteraceae bacterium | reverse complement strand
TGGATGATGGCTGGCACCGCAGAGTGGGGCACCCACAGAAAAAGGCCGGTCATCCCGGGCATCTCTTATCTTCGTCATCCCGGGCACCACAAAAAGTCTCGTCATCCCGGGCACCACAAAAAGTCTCGTCATCCCGGGCGTCGACCCGGGATCCATGGAGCGATCGTGGTAGCGAGGTCGGTGGTCACAGGCGTAACCCAAAAAAATTAGATACCCACTGCGTGGCCATGGTCTTCTTCACTGTATTCCCGCCTGCGTGGGAATGACGAGAAAGGGCCCGAGCTTGCCCTCTGCGTGGTCTTCAGTGAGGGTTAGGGTCAAAAAGGCCCATTGGGTAGTCGGCATGGGGGCCAGTCGGTTCGTTGCCTGATCATGGGTGGAACCCGACCCCGCTTCAGCTCACTCCAAACTCATTTCATACTTCAGACTCATTTCATATTGGACAAGGCTGATGGTTCCCCCCAGCTTGCCACTGCATTAGGCTAACGGGCTTGCACCCAGGCGAAACATCCGACATAACCATGACCGATATCGTATTCATCGGCGGCGGCAATATGGCCCAAAGCCTTATCGGCGGCCTCTGCAAGGCGGGCACGCCGGCAACCTCAATTCACGTCGCCGAACCTCGCCAGGAGGCCCGTGAGACACTGCGAAAGAACTACGGCGTGGTGTGCTCCGCAGTTAATCCCGATATGGCGCAGTCAGCCGGGCTGTGGGTATTGGCGGTCAAACCGCAGATGCTGCGCGCGGTATGCCAGGAGTTGGCGCCTATTGCACAACGGCAGCATCCGCAGATACTTTCCATCGCCGCAGGAATTCGCAGTGAGCAGATCGACCATTGGCTCAATGGCGGTCAAGCCATCGTCCGGGCCATGCCCAATACGCCGGCGCTGCTCGGTGCAGGAGCCACCGGCCTGTTTGCCAACGCGCAAACCGAAGTGAGCGGACGCGATACCTCGGAACAAGTCATGGCCACCGTCGGCAAAACCGTCTGGGTCGAAGACGAAGCTCTGATAGATACCGTCACTGCATTATCCGGCTCGGGACCGGCCTATTTGTTTCTGCTGGCCGAAACCATGGAAAATGCCGCGGTGGCCCAAGGACTTCCGCTCAACACAGCACGCTTGCTGGCGGCCCAGACCGTGCTCGGTGCCGGACGTATGCTTACCGAAAGCGGTGATCCTGCCAAGCTCCTGCGTGAACGGGTCACTTCGCCAGGTGGTACCACGGCTGCCGCGCTGGAAATCTTCCAACACGGCGGTTTTGCCGAGCTGGTTGCTGCGGCGCTGGAAGCGGCAGTACAACGGAGTAGCGAACTTTCCAAATTAGCCGAAATGCAAGCTGCACCATGAACAGTTATTTCGCCAACGCCGCGCAGATTGTCATCGTCTTTTTGTTCGGCGCTGTCATGGCAATACTGATCCTGAGGCTGCTTGCCGAGGTCTCACGAGTCAACTTCTACAACCCGATCAGCCAGTTTCTCTACCGCGCCACCCATCTGATCCTCAACCCGGTACGCCGCTTCGCCCCCAGTTACCGGCACGTAAATCTGGCGCCTCTCATCCTCGCCTACCTGGTCGCCTTGTTCAAGCTTTTGCTGTTGTTCAGCCTACGGGGATTCATGCCGCATTTTGCGGGCCTGCTGCTGGCCTCGCTGGCCGAGTTGGTCGATTTCATTCTGATGCTATACATGGCACTTATTTTTGCCTGGGCTCTGATGAGCCTGTTCACAGTGGACTCCTCCAACCCCATCGTCCCGTTTATCGAACAGCTTACCGTTCCGGCCGTGCGGCCCTTGCAAAAGGTTCTTCCCAGCTTCGCCGGCCTGGATTTTAGCCCGGCTGTCGCCATCCTTATCATCCTGCTGGCCCGGGTCTTGCTGATCCAACCACTGTTCGAACTGGGTCTGCGTCTCGCTCAATAGCTTGCTATGATCTCTCCCATCACCCCTCATCACATTGGGGTTTGCAATGCTCGCCCCAACCCTCAAGCCTCCCGACTTTTGGCTTCTTCATCCTAAGCCTGATCCCGATAATAGATGCCAGACTCCATGACTTCGGGCATGATCAGCACTTATCCGTTTCCCCTGGTATGGAGATATCGATATGTTCTGGCTGATTACCGGACTAATTATTTTTCTCGGTGTGCACTCGACCCGTATTTTTGTCAACGACTGGCGTAGTCGACAGATCGCCCGGCTAGGTCCGCAACTATGGAAAGCCCTTTACGCACTGCTTTCGCTCATCGGTCTGGCCCTCATCGTCCGGGGTTTTGAACAGGCTCGTCAGCATCCGCTGCTGGTATGGTCACCGCCCCCATGGACGGCACACCTCACCGCTCTGTTCACTATTGTCGCCTTCATTTTTGTGGTGGCAGCCTACGTACCCCACAACCGTATCAAGGCCAGGCTCGGTCATCCCATGGTTATCGGGGTGCAGCTGTGGGCAATCGGCCATCTACTGGCTACCGGGACACTGCGCGATGAAGTGCTGTTCGGGAGCTTTTTACTCTGGGCCAGCGTGGATTTTATGGTTGCACGACATCGCGACCGGAGCGCCGGGATACAGCAGACCCCCGGTACAACGACCGGGGATATGGCCACGCTGCTGATTGGTATCGTCGCCTGGGTAGCCTTTGTCCTGTGGCTACATGGTCCGCTGATCGGTATACAAGCCTACGGCTGATGCCGACCGCCATATACAGCCTCCATTTGCCGAGTTGGTGGCCAAGTCCGGGATCAACAGGCACCGCTATCATGAGCTCTTGACCCAATACCGCTCTTTGCCCCTGAATGTCTGATCGATGAAATCCATCAGTGACCTCGAAGGCGCGCTCAATGATGTGCTCAGCCGTGACCGCGTGCGCTTGGCCCAGCGTCTGCGGACCTCGCGCAGGCAAAATGGGAACTGCCCGGAAAGCCTTACCAAACTGAGCGTGGCTTTTGCCCGTTCCATTGCCCGCCGCCAAGCCCGGGCAGCCAGCTTGCCGCAACCCGGGGTTGATCCCGACTTGCCGATTGCAGCGCACACCGCCGCCATTATCGAGGCCATTCGTCGACACCCAGTACTGGTGCTAGCCGGAGCCACCGGTTCTGGCAAAACCACCCAATTACCCAAGCTGTGTCTTGCTGCCGGTCGAGGCGCTGCCGGGCTGATCGGCTGTACCCAACCACGCCGGCTTGCCGCCCGCAGCATGGCCCGGCGAGTGGCTGCCGAGTTGGGTGGCGAACCCGGTGAACTGGTCGGCTATCAGGTGCGGTTCCAGGAACAACTTAGCCCGGAGACCTGCATCAAGTTCATGACCGACGGCATTCTGCTCGCCGAAACCCAGTCGGACCGCGAACTATCGGCCTACGACACCCTGATCATCGACGAAGCCCACGAACGCAGCCTCAATATCGACTTCCTGCTGGGTTACCTACAAAAACTGCTGCCCCAGCGCCCAGACCTCAAGCTCATCATCACCTCAGCCACGATTGATACCGCGCGTTTCGCAGCACATTTCAGTGCTGCGCCGGTGATCGAAGTCGAGGGTCGCTCTCATCCGGTCGAAGTACGCTGGCGCCCGCCTGAAGGACGGGATGAAGCCCAACTCAGCGAACAGATTGCCAATGCTCTGGATGCCATCAGCGCCGCAGATCCTCGTGGTGACGTGCTGGTATTTCTGCCCGGCGAACGCGAGATTCGTGATACCCACCTGTTACTGGAACGACGGGGTTATCGCCACACCGAAATCGTGCCTCTGTATGCCCGGCTATCAGCGAAGGAGCAGGATCGCGTTTTCCATCCCGGCCCGGCCCGACGGATTGTGTTGGCCACCAATGTGGCCGAGACCTCGCTGACCGTACCGTGCATCCGCTACGTGATCGACACAGGGGTGGCCCGGGTCAAACGCTACAGTACCCGCCGGCAAATCGAACGGCTCGATATCGAACCGATTTCGCAAGCCGCTGCTGAGCAACGCAAGGGCCGTTGCGGACGGCTGGGGCCAGGGGTCTGCGTGCGCCTGTATGCCGAGGACGACTTTGCCGTACGTCCCCACTACAGCGACCCGGAAATTCAGCGTAGTGCCCTGGCGGGGGTGATTCTGCGGATGCTTAGTCTGGGCCTGGGCAAGCCGGAAGTATTTCCATTTCTCGACCCACCCCAAGCCCGCGCGATCCGTGAAGGCTGGCAGCGCCTGGTCGAGATTGGAGCCGTCGATACCCAGCAACGCCTCACCCGTACCGGTCGCGATATGGCCAAGTTGCCGGTGGACGTCCACTTGGCCCGCATGCTTCTAGCAGCCCGCGACGGTGACTGCGTGGCGGAAATGCTGGTCATCAGTGCCTTTCTGAGTATCCAGGATCCACGCGAACGGCCAGCTGATGAACGCGCCAAAGCGGATGCCGCGCACGCCCGTTTAGCCGACCCCAACTCGGATTTCGTCAGCATCCTGCGACTATGGGAGGTGTTTAACGCGGTCCTTGAGGACAGCACCCAGTCACAGTTACGAACCTGGTGCCGTCGCCACTATCTATCGTTCCTGCGGATGCGCGAATGGCGGGCATTGCATCGCCAGCTGCGCCTGCAAGTGCAGGCCATGGGGTGGACCATCCACACCGCAGAACACCTCCAGGAAGCGGCGCCCGATCAACCCGTCCCAGCGCTGGCGGCCGACCGCTACCAGGCCCTGCACGAGGCCTTGCTGGCCGGCCTGCCCACCCAGGTCGCGAAACGGGATGAAAAGGGGCTATATCGCGGTACGCGTGAACGTCACTGGAAAATCTTTCCCGGCTCGGCACTGGCCCGCAAGGGTCCGGGCTGGTTGTTTTCGGCCCAGGTACTTGATCTCGGAGGACGGATCTACGGGATGTTTAACGCCCGTATTGAACCGGCCTGGATTGAACGCCAGGCCGCCCATCTGCTCAAGCACCGGGTCGCTGACCCGTACTGGTCGCGCCAACGCGGCGCAGTGATGGCCTTCGAGCAGGTCACCCTGTTCGGGCTGATTCTGGTCGAGCGCCGGCCGGTAACCTACCACCGCTTCGACCCGGAGGATGCTCATCGTCTGTTTCTCATCGAGGGACTCGCCGAATGCGCACTCGATTCACGCAGTCCACTTATCGCCGCCAATCGCCGGGTACTTGAAGAAGCCGAACGCCTGCAGACACGGCTGCGCCGGGACGACCTGCTCAGGAGCGCGGTGGATCGCAGCACCTTTTTTCATGCCAAAATCCCTGCTGAAATCGCCACCCGGGCAGGATTTGACGCCTGGTACCGGCGGGCAGATAGCGAAGCCCGCGCAGCCCTGCGCTGGTCCCCGGACGATGTGCTGGAGCTTCCCCCGGGGGCGGATGCCGGCTTGTATCCATCCCACCTCGAACTGGTCGGCCAGACCCTGCCGCTCGACTATCGTTTCATTCCCGGCGATGCCGCCGACGGGGTTACCTTGCGGGTGCCGCTGGCCCGCCTCAACACCCTACCGGGCCAACGTCTGCAGTGGCTAGTTCCTGGATTCTTAACTGAGAAGGTCGCCGCCCTGATCCGTACTTTACCCAAGCCATTACGCCGCAATGTGGTG
>CAJXGK010000147.1 GCA_913053815.1 uncultured Rhodanobacteraceae bacterium | reverse complement strand
CGGCTGAAGAAAATCGGCAATTTGTCTGATGCCCATCACCGTCCGACTCGACGTGATGCTGGCCCGGCACAAGATGAAATCCAGAGATCTCGCTGCTGCGATCGGCATCACCGAAGCCAACCTATCGCAACTGAAACAGGGGCACGTCAGGGGGGTGCGTTTTGCAACCCTGGAGGCGATTTGTGCAACTTTGGACTGTCAGCCCGGGGATCTGCTTGAATATCAAAACCCGCCGGGCTCACCCGGTAGCGATACGTAGCTGCGGGGGGTTCTGCCCAAACCTGGCCGGCTGCAAAGAGTCTTAGCCTACTGTATCGATATCCCTGAGAGCTTTATACAAAACGTATAAAAAGGTTGACGGGCTAGCCATGAAATCGTACGATCGGCGGTTTCCAGCAGTGGGGCCATAGCTCAGCTGGGAGAGCGCTACAATGGCATTGTAGAGGTCGCCGGTTCGATCCCGGCTGGCTCCACCAACGTTTTGTCCCCATCGTCTAGAGGCCTAGGACACCACCCTTTCACGGTGGCGACCGGGGTTCGAATCCCCGTGGGGACGCCATCCGTTGCAGTGCTCTTGACTGCAGGTGCATTGTATGTCTTAGTCGTACAGTCGATATGAATATCAGCCTGTCGCGTCGGCCGTTCCAGATTCGAACTTCGTCCGCTCCTCTACCGTTCAAAAAAGCCCGTACTGGACGGGCTTTTTTTATGGGCAACGCACAGGGGTCTATGGGTTCCGTGGCGGGTGGTGTAAGCACCCAGGGTTGCAGCGTATCCATTGAATGGCCCTGCTCGGCAAGGTGCTCCAACCAGCGACTAAGAAAGGTCGCCATATGCAGGCGATAGCGTGAAATGCCCCGCACTGGGCCGTGGGGATCGAGATGTAACCAGCGACCCCGGCCAGGATGGCAGTGCAAGGCCTCAGCCATGCGGGCATCGTTGTAGACCCGGATCTGAACCTCGGGGGAGCGACGGCCCGTTGTTGGGTCGCAAACCATGTAGGTCAGTTCGAGCTCAAGGGTATGAGCATGGCGGGCATAGAGATGCAGACGCACATCCAGACCATCCCCTATCGCCGAGAGGTAATGCCCAGGTCGTAACGACTGGGGGGCGAACCAACGCACGATCTGCTGATAACTTTCTGCTTGCAGGCCCATCAGCATCGTAAAATGACTCGGCAACCAGTCCGCAGTGTGCGAATACACCATCATACGGCCAGCCTAACAGCAGATGGCCAAGATGTTTCAAAGAAGACGGCGTTCTATACGCAGCCCTTCCAATACTTTGCCGCTGATTTCTTCCACGGAAGTGTGGGTGGTATCCAGCATCGGAATCCGTTCGCGTTTAAACAGGCGTTCAGCCCGCTCCAGTTCCCAATGGCATTGTTGTTGCGAAGCGTAGCGACTGTTCGGACGCCGCTCGGAACGGATATGTGCCAAGCGTTCGGCATCAATGGTTAAGCTGAACAGCCGGTCGTGAAACGGATGCAAACGTTGTGGTAGATACCCGTCCTCGAGGTCATCCGGGGTCAGTGGATAATTGGCGGCACGCAAGCCGAAATGCAGGGCCATGTACAGGCAGGTTGGGGTTTTGCCCGATCGCGAAACACCAAGCAAGATCAAATCCGCCTGGTCAAAATTGACATTGATGCCATCGTCATGGCTCATCGCATAATTGGTGGCATCAATGCGGGCTTCGTACTTGGTGAAATCCACCAAACCGTGCGCGCGATTGACTGCCGGCTTGCGTCGCACCCCAATTTCCGCTTCCAAAGGCGCAATAAAGGGAGCAAAAACGTCCAGTATCAAGGCTCCTGTATCGGCCAGTATGGCGCTGAGTTCTGTATCGATAACGGTATTGATCACCACCGGGCGCATGCCATCACGGGCCCAACTGGAGCGAATACGTAACGCCGCCGCCTTGGCCTTTTTAACGCTGTCCACAAACGGCAGGCGGTAGGTGTCGAAACGAATACCCTCGAATTGCGTCAACATGGTGTGACCGATGGTTTCCGCAGTAATTCCGGTCGAATCAGATACGTAAAAAACCGTTCGTTGCATGATGTTGTCCATCGTTAGCGGCCCCGAGCGAACCCAATCAACTGGACCCATAGAAGTGCTGAATCGTACGCAGTTTACCCAACTCCAAGTTTTGATTGCTAGGAGCTCAGGTCACCTCATAAGTAGCAAGTAACCGGTAGGTGCTTGTTCCTACCGCGAAGAGGCAGGATAATATAAGTTTAACTCGCCTCAACTCGGAGATTTACCTTGAAAGCGCCCGTACTTTGGTTGCATGAAATTGGACTTTCCGACCATGATCAGGTCGGTGGAAAGAATGCCTCACTGGGTGAAATGATCAGCCATCTTGCCTCGGCCGGGGTGTCTGTTCCCGATGGGTTCGCCACCACCGCTGAGGCTTTCCGTGAATTTCTCTCCTTTGCAGGCCTGGATCGTCGTATTTCCGAAAGGATGGAAAAACTGGATGCGAACGATGTCGGAGCCGTGACCATTGCCGGCAAGGAAATCCGCGACTGGATTACCGCTGCGCCCATGCCCGAACGGCTCGAATTAGCAGTACGTGAGGCCTACCGGAAACTTTGCGCAGATAATGGTGGCCACGAGGTAGCGGTAGCAGTGCGTTCATCGGCCACCGCCGAAGACTTACCCGACGCATCATTTGCTGGACAGCAGGAAACCTTCCTCAACGTAATCGGTGAAGAACCCGTACTTGCGCGCATGAAGGAGGTATTCGCCTCACTCTACAATGATCGCGCGATCACCTACCGCAGTCATCATGGTTTCAGTCATGACGACGTGCATCTGTCAGCCGGGGTGCAATTGATGATCCGGTCGGATATCGGCACCTCAGGGGTGATGTTTACCATGGATACCGAATCAGGATTTCGCAACGTGGTCTTTGTTACCGCCAGTTACGGGCTCGGCGAGATGGTCGTACAAGGTGCGGTGAATCCCGATGAATACTACTTCTTCAAACCTGCGCTAAAAAGTGGGCATCCCGGTCTTTTACGCCGCCAACTGGGCAGCAAACAACAGCGTATGGTGTTCTCGGATCAACCGGGTGAGAGGGTACGCATCGAGCCGGTTCCAGAGGCCATGCACAACCAGTTTTGTCTCAACGATGCCGACGTGACCGAGCTGGCCCGGCAGGCTATGGCCATTGAGGAGCATTACGGTTGTCCCATGGATATCGAATGGGGCCAGGATGGCCGTACCGGACGCTTCTATATGCTGCAAGCACGCCCGGAGACGGTGCGTTCACGGGTCACTGTGCAGGAACGTTTCCATCTGCAGCAGCACAGTGAAATATTGGCTGAAGGTCGGGCCATCGGCCACCGTATCGGCCAAGGTAGGGCGCGAGTCGTTTCCGTTGAAAATATCGACCAGGTACAGGAGGGCGATGTACTGATCACCGACATGACTGACCCGGACTGGGAGCCGATCATGAAAAAGGCCGCCGGCATCGTCACCAATCGGGGTGGACGCACCTGCCATGCTGCCATCATCGCCCGGGAACTTGGCATCCCGGCTGTCGTAGGTTGCAGTAACGCCACCCAGCGCGTGGCCGATGGCGCCGAAGTCACCGTATCCTGCGCGGAAGGTGATACGGGTTATGTATATAGCGGCCTGCTGCCCTTCGAGCGGACCGAGACCGATCTTGGCAAGATGCCTGCTGCCCCCCTGAAAATCATGATGAATGTCGCCAATCCAGAGCGGGCCTTCGATTTTGCCATGCTACCTAATGCCGGTGTTGGACTGGCCCGCCTGGAGATGATTATCGCCTCACATATCGGGGTGCATCCCAAGGCACTGCTGCAATACCAGGACCAGGATGCGGAAACCCGCCGACGCATCGATGCCCGCATGGCCGGCTATACCGACCCGGTGCATTTTTACGTCGACCGCCTAGCTGAGGGTATTGCCACCATCACCGCAGCTTTTTCCCCTGCTCCGGTCATCATCCGCCTGTCAGATTTCAAGACCAACGAGTACGCTAACTTGATTGGTGGCAGCCATTACGAACCCCACGAAGAAAACCCCATGCTCGGTTTTCGCGGTGCCAGCCGCTATGTCGATCCGAGCTTCCGCGACGCATTTGCCCTGGAATGCAGGGCTATGAAAAAAGTCCGCGATGAGATGGGGCTGACCAATGCCTGGGTCATGATTCCATTCGTGCGGACCCTGGAAGAAGGCCGTAAGGTGATCGAGGTACTGGCTGAAAACGGGCTCAAACAGGGTGAAAACGGGCTAAAGATCATCATGATGTGCGAGCTTCCGTCCAACGCTTTGCTGGCTGAGGAGTTTCTGGAGATATTTGATGGCTTCTCCATTGGCTCCAATGATCTTACCCAGCTGACCCTGGGGTTGGATCGCGATTCCGGTACCATTGCCCACCTTTTCGATGAGCGCAATGCGGCGGTGAAAAAGCTCCTTGCAATGGCTATTGCCGCGGCACGAGCCAAGGGTAAGTATATCGGCATCTGTGGCCAGGGCCCTTCCGACTATCCAGATCTGGCCGAGTGGCTAATGAACCAGGGTATCGAGTCCATCTCGCTCAATCCCGACACCGTTGTCGAAACTTGGCTGCACCTAGCCAAAAAAGCGGCCCACTGATTTTTATGCTGCCCAACCTGCCCGGTGTGATCGTCACATCAGGCAGCGGTTGCGACCGATTAAGCCATTGCGTCAGAGCTTTCCCGTTGGTACACAAACACCGAGGCCGGCGGCACATTGCGCCAGGCAAAGCCGACCCGCTGCACTCGCAAACCGCAGCGGCACAGCAAAGTTTGCGGATACGGGCTTAGCGGCCCATAGGTAAACTGGATGAATCGTCCTACAGGGCTGAGTAGTTCGAAAACCTGATCGAGAATGGTTCGCCGCATTGATGGCGACATCGAGAGTAATCCCAGTCCACTGACCACCGCATCGACGCTACCCATAGCTACGGCCTGTTGACGCGCAATCTCGCAAAGGTTGCGGGCATCGGCACAGAGCGTACGTACTCCAGGAAAACGCTGCTTGAGCAAGCGGTGCATGGTGGGATTCAACTCCAGCACCAACAATTGCTCACGGGCAAGGCCAGCCTCCAACATGGCTTGGGTAAACACCCCGGTCCCCGCGCCCAACTCAACTACGGCTCCACTCGTAGCGGGTAATTCACGGATCATCAAACCGGCAAGCTGGCGGCCTGACGGAGAAACCGCCGCAACACCCAAAGGATCGGACATCCAGGCCCGCAAAAATGTCGCCAAATGTTGTAGAAAATCCCTAGAAGTCGCTGCATTGGAACGCGCCATCTCATCCATAAAGGAATTTTTCCAGTATTGAAGTGAAGTCAGGCTCTCGATGCTGAGAACCACGGATATAAATACCACTCTAGTGCCATATCAAAGTAACTCCGCGCAGCCTATCACGCCGACTTTACTGATAATCGATCCTGACTTAAGAGTCGGTCGGACTTGGGAAGCATCGACTATGGCAGAGGAAAATTGGTCCAATTTTTCGCTCTTTATCGTTAAATAGAACCACTATTCGCCTCCAAAGATCAAAAAACTG
>CAJXGK010000146.1 GCA_913053815.1 uncultured Rhodanobacteraceae bacterium | reverse complement strand
CGGTACCCTGGATTATGCCCAGGCCTTTCAACGCGCTCCGGAGCTGGTGGGTCGGACCATCCAGATTCTTCCAGGTCACGCCTGGTCGGCGGCAACCCTAATCAGCATCCTTCTGTTCTTCGGGGCGATGGGTAAGTCGGCGCAGGTTCCGCTGCATGTTTGGCTGCCGGACTCGATGGAAGGCCCCACCCCGATTTCGGCACTGATCCATGCCGCCACCATGGTGACCGCCGGGGTGTTTATGGTGGCGCGTATGTCACCTTTGTTCGAGCTTTCTTCGACGGCGTTGAGTTTTGTATTGGTGATTGGCGCCACGACGGCCTTATTCCTGGGTCTGGTCAGTATCGTTCAGCATGACATCAAGCGGGTCATTGCCTATTCCACATTGTCCCAGCTTGGCTACATGGTGGCGGCACTTGGGGCCTCCGCCTACGCCGCCGGTATTTTCCACTTGATGACTCATGCCTTCTTCAAGTCACTGCTGTTTCTTGGTGCCGGCTCGGTCATTATCGCTATGCATCATGAGCAGGACATGCGCCACATGGGTGGCTTGCGCAAATACATGCCGATTACCTATATCACCATGTGGGTCGGCTCACTGGCCCTGAGTGGTATTCCTCCGTTCGCCGGATTTTATTCGAAAGATTCGATTATTGAGGCCGTTAGTCATGCCCACCTATGGGGCTCGGGTTATGCCTATTGGAGCGTGCTCCTGGGGGTATTTGTAACGGCGACTTATACCTTCCGAATGATGTATTTGACCTTCTATGGCAAGGAGCGCTTCCGGGTCGATCCCCACGCGGCCAAGGGGGATGAACATGCGGCACACCAGCCGGGTATACTTGCCCATCCTCCCCACGAATCGCCATGGGTGGTGACGTTGCCACTGGTGCTGCTGGCCATCCCCTCACTGTTGATTGGGGCGGTAGCCATCAAGCCGTTGTTGTTCGGGGGCTTCTTTGGCAACTCGATATATGTCTTGCCGGCACACAATGTATTGGCGGAGATGGCTGGACACTTCCATGACTGGGAGTCGTTCACTTTGCATGCTTTCGTCAGTGCCCCGTTTTGGGTAGCGGTGGCCGGCATCGTAGTGACCAGCTACGTGTATCTGGTTAAGCCGAGTCTGGCCGGGAGTATTGCCAGGGGGCTCGGACCGCTGTATCGCATTCTCTGCAACAAGTTTTATTTCGATGAGCTGTACTACGCCTTGTTTGCCAAGGGTGGGGTACGTTTGGGGCGCGGTTTGTGGAAAGCCGGGGACAGCGCCTTGATCGACGGAGCGATGGTCAACGGTTCCGTCTCGTTGGTTACGCGCCTGGCTCGATTCTTCCGTGTCCTGCAGTCGGGATATGTCTATCACTACGCCTTTGCAATGATCCTGGGCCTAATCCTGCTGCTTGCCGGATTTGTGTTCACAGGACATGCCTGATCGAAAGGAAGTCAACCGCCGATGTCACACTGGCCTTTGCTTAGTCTGTTGATCTGGGTACCCATTGTGGGTGCCATTCCTGTCCTTTTTGCCGGTCAAAAACGACCTTCCGCAGCACGTTGGCTGACCTTGCTGATCAGCTTGGCAACCTTGGTTCTTAGCCTGGCGTTGTTGTTCGGTTATGACTACAACAGTGCGGCGATGCAGTTCGTGGAATCACATGCCTGGCTTCCGGCCATCCATTCGCGCTATGCATTGGGTGTTGATGGCATCTCCATTGCCCTGATCATCCTCACCAGTTTTACCAATGTACTGGTGATCGTGGGTGCTTGGGAGGTGATCCAGGAGAGGGTTCATCAATATATGGCAGCGATGCTAGTGCTGACCGGATTGATGATCGGAATTTTTGCCGCGACCGATGCATTACTGTTCTACGTATTCTTCGAAGCCATGTTGGTGCCGATGTTCATCATCATCGGCGTATGGGGTGGTCCACGGCGGATATACGCCACGATCAAATTTTTCCTGTTCACGATGTTCGGCTCGATCTTCATGTTGCTGGCGCTGATTTTCCTGTATTTAAAGACGGGTAATTTCAGTATCGCGGCGATGCAGCATGTGCCGCTGAGCATGGCCGAACAGACCTGGATCTTTTTTGCCTTCCTGATCGCTTTCGCGGTTAAAATTCCGATGGTGCCGGTGCACACCTGGCTACCTGACGCACACGTTGAGGCACCGACCGGGGGCTCAGTAGTCCTGGCAGCAGTGATGCTGAAGATCGGTGGGTACGGATTTATTCGCTTTGCTTTACCGATCACTCCTGATGCGGCGGACCATTTTGCCTGGTTGGTGATCGCCTTGAGCCTCATCGCCATTATTTATATCGGCTATGTGGCCCTGGCCCAGGAAGATATGAAAAAACTGGTGGCCTATTCCTCGGTGGCGCACATGGGCTTCGTAACCTTGGGCCTGTTCATCGTTTTCATTCTGATCCGCGATGGTTCAGGTGATATGGCCCAACTCGGCATCCAGGGGTCCATGGTGCAAATGATCTCCCATGGCTTCGTCTCAGGCGCCATGTTCACCTCGATCGGGGTGATGTATGACCGTATGCATACGCGAATGATCAAGGACTATGGCGGCCTGGCCAATGTGATGCCGTGGTTTGCATTATTTATGGTGTTTTTCGGCTTGGCCAACGCCGGACTTCCAGGAACCTCAGGGTTTGTGGGTGAGTTCATGGTCATCATTGCCAGTTTCCACGCTAGCCCGTGGATTGGATTGGCGGCAGCCTTCACCCTGGTTATCGGTGCTGGTTACACGCTTTGGTTGATCAAGCGGGTGGTCTGGGGTGAGGTCCGTAGCCCTGAAGTGGCCGCCATGAAAGACATCAGTGCACGTGAAGTTTTTGTATTGGCATCTTTTGCCCTGATGGTTCTGGGGCTGGGTTTCTGGCCCGAACCGCTGGTACATCTGATCCACGCCCCCGTTACCGAGTTGGTGCATACCCTCGGCCATAGCAAGCTCTAAGGAAGCCGTGATGAGCTGGAATGACCTGATAGTCCTGTTACCGGAGATTTATCTCACAGCATCCATTTGCTTGCTGCTGTTGCTGGATGCGTTCAGCAATAGCCGTTCGGCAACGGGTTTGCACCGGCTTTCCATGCTGGCGCTGGTGTTGACTGCGGCATTGGTGGTCTGGGGCCATGGTGACGTAGCGGTCAGTGCCTTCCATGGCATGTTCATCAACGATACCCTGGGTGAGATCCTCATCTTGTTCTCTATCCTCTGTACGGCGATCGTACTGGTGCTGGCTAGTCCCTATCTGCGCCAGCGCCGCATTGCCATGGGGGAGTTTCATACCCTGACCTTGTTTGCCCTGCTCGGCGTGATGTTTCTGGTTTCGGCCGGCAATCTGGTGATGATCTATCTGGGTCTGGAACTGCTGACTCTGTCGTCTTACGCGCTGGTGGCACTCGATCGGGATTCAGGAGTCAGCTCCGAAGCAGCGATCAAGTATTTCGTACTGGGGGCGTTGTCCTCAGGCATATTGTTGTACGGGATGTCCTTGATCTATGGCGCAACCGGCTCACTGGATCTGGCGACGATCAATGCAGCGGTTCTAAAGACCCCTCATATGCCCTTGATGCTGATGGGTCTGGTGTTTCTGATGGTTGGTATTGCCTTCAAATTTGGTGCCGTGCCGTTTCATATGTGGCTGCCAGATGTATACGAAGGGGCCCCGACAGCCGTCACTATTTTCATCAGTTCAGTATCCAAACTGGCTGCGGTAGGCATGGCGTTGCGTTTGCTTGATTTCGGCTTGGCCGGCATGGGTCCGTACTGGCAGCAAATGCTGGCGATACTGGCAGTCCTATCACTGGTTATTGGCAGCCTGGTGGCCATTGTGCAAACCAGCCTCAAGCGCATGCTGGCCTATTCAACGATCGGTCATATGGGTTACCTGTTCCTGGGTTTGTCGGCCGGCACGGCATTTGGCTACGCCAGTGCGGTGTTTTATGCCATAGCCTATTCGCTGATGGCTACCGCAGCCTTCGGGGTGATTCTGGCTATGTCGCGTGCCGGCTTTGAGGCGGATCAAATTTCCGATCTCAAAGGGCTCAATCAGCGCTCGCCATGGTTTGCCGGGATGATGCTGATCGTGATGTTCTCACTCGCCGGCGTACCGCCATTGTTTGGCTTTTTCGCCAAGTTGCTGGTTTTGCAAGCGGCCATTCAGGCCGGCATGTTATGGCTGGCGATTGTCGGGGCGGTGTTTGCGATCATCAGTGCTTATTATTACCTGCGCGTAGTCAAGGTCATGTATTTCGAGAAACCTGAGGATGATTCCAAGCTGGCTCCCAGTTCCGACCTTTCTTTACGCTGGGTGCTTTCCGCCAATGCTTTGGTGCTGCTGGTGCTCGGAGTGACCTGGAGCCCCTTGCTGGACTGGTGTCTGCGAGCATTTACTTCCTGAGCGAAGACAGGCGACCGTTAATTTGCTAGCATCCACGCTCTTTTGAGCCGTATCCGATGATGATCGAAACCAATCCGATTCGGACCCAGATAAATGGGTTACGAGAGCGCACCAGTGCGCTCAGGGGGTATCTTTGACTACCCGGGCAAACATGAACGGCTAGAGGAAGTACGCCGCGAGCTTGAACTTCCCAATGTCTGGGATGATCCCCAGCGGGCTCAGGACCTGGGTCGGGAGCGCGCCCGCCTGGAGCAGGTCGTTACCGGGCTAGAGCGAATGGACACGTCGCTTGGGGACGCAACCGATTTACTCGAACTGGCCGAGACCGACGCGGATGCCGATATGGTTGCTGTGGTATCCCGGGACGTGGCGGCACTCGAGACCTGGATCGAGAAGCTCGAGTTTCAACGAATGTTCTCCGGCGAGATGGATGCCTGCAACGCGTTTGTCGACATCCAGGCCGGAGCCGGTGGAACCGAGGCCCAGGATTGGGCGGAAATGCTCTTGCGCATGTATCTTCGGTGGGCTGAATCGCGGGCTTGGAAAACCGAGCTGATTGAGGTTAGCGGGGGTGAGGTGGCCGGCATTAAATCGGCCACAATCCGTATTGAAGGCGATTATGCCTACGGCTGGCTCAAGGCTGAGATCGGCGTACACCGGCTGGTACGCAAGAGCCCGTTTGATTCGGATAATCGGCGCCATACTAGTTTTACTTCAGTCTTTGTTTCTCCCGAGGTGGACGATAAGATCCATATCGATATCAATCCTGCGGATCTGAAGACCGATGTGTACCGATCTTCCGGTGCCGGAGGTCAGCATGTCAACAAGACCGAATCGGCAGTGCGCATTACCCACCTGCCCAGCGGAGTGGTCGTGGCCTGCCAGACGGAACGCAGCCAGCATGCCAATCGAGATCGGTCTATGAAGATGCTGGCTGCTAAGCTGTACGAAATCGAGGTACGCAAGCGTAATGCCGAAAAAAACGCACTGGAGGCTACCAAATCCGATATCGGTTGGGGTAGTCAGATTCGCAATTACGTCCTCGATCAGTCTCGCATCAAGGATTTGCGTACCGGGGTAGAGCGCACCGATACCCAGCGGGTGCTGGATGGCGATCTGGATGAATTCGTCGAGGCGGCTTTGAAACAAGGATTGCAAGCGGGCGCTAGGTGGGCG
>CAJXGK010000145.1 GCA_913053815.1 uncultured Rhodanobacteraceae bacterium | reverse complement strand
GAGGTGCCGACCGCCGTAAAAGTCAAACTTTGTGAGTCCCCCAGCAGAGCTGGGGATTTACCTTGGAGAAATTAAACAACTACGAATGCCCACTCCGTGGTCATAACCTCCGGCACTGGATTCCCGCCTACGCGGGAATGACGAATGGGTAGCGGCATACTTGTCCACTGCTGGGGCTCGCGGTGCGGACTAGGCGTATCCCAACGTGGCGAGGGGCCTCGGGGTACCGACTCCAGGTGAATTGGAGACCTATTGCCATTATCACTGCCCAACAGGAATACCTGCGGCAGCCCACTCCCCGGAACGGATGAATCTACGCCAGCAATGATTCGAAGGTACATGGATATTTCATGCCGCCTCTATAGGAAGCCCTTTATTCAATAGGATCTTGATAGCAACCACGGCAACCACGGCAACCACGGCAACCACACATTGCCCCCATCCCAGCGCCACAAGCGGTTCTCTTAGCCGGCCCAACCCGTATGATGGGTTGCGTCGCGTCCGCAAAAGTTCTGGAAATAGGTAAATGCCGCAAAAGCTCTCGAAAGTAAAGATCCTGATAGTTGCCGGCATCATCGCAATCCTTGGTGCGGCTCTGCTGCTGTGGTGGCGACCCGGTTATGAACCTGCTGCAGGCAAGACACTCACCTTGTATGGCAACATCGACCTGCGCGAAATCCAGTTGGCCTTCGATGAACCGGCCCGGATTGTCGGCATGGAGGTTCAGGCTGGCGACCCGGTACGCAAGGGCCAGATCGTGGCACGTCTCGATACCCGTCGCTATACGGCCAAGTTGGCCCAGGCCCAGGCCACCCTGGCGGTCAGCCAGGCCGTACTGAAACGTCTGCTGGCCGGGGCTCGGCCCCAAGAAATCACCCGTTTGCAAGCCTTGGTCGCTGCGGCGAAAGCCCGCCTGGTCTGGCGCCGCTCAACCTATCGGCGCCTCAACAAACTGCTCCGCCAATACGCCGTTTCAGCACAAAGTCGCGATCAGGCCCATAGCGCCTTGCAAGCAGCCCGTGCTCAGCTCCGAGCCGACCTGGCCACCCTGGATCTGGCCCGGGCCGGACCCCGTCACGAAACTATCGCCACCGCCCGGGCCAGGGTGGCGGTGGCCAAGGCGGGGCTGGATTTAGCCGCCCAGGCGCTGCACGATACCGCCCTCAAAGCGCCGGCCCAGGGGGTAATTCGCAACCGCATTCTGGAGCCCGGCGATATGGCCTCGCCCAGCCAGCCGGTCTATAGCCTGGCACTGACGAATCCGCTGTGGGTCCGCGCCTATGTTGATGAACCGGATCTGGGCCGGATCCGTCCCGGTCTGCTGGCCACCGTTCGTAGTGACAGTTTTCCCGGACAAGGCTTTCGTGGCTGGATCGGCTATATCTCACCCAGCGCCGAGTTCACTCCAAAGTCAGTGCAGACCGCGCAAGTCCGAACCGAACTCGTCTATCAAGTGCGGATCTATGTTTGCAATCCTCAAGGCCGGTTGCGCCTGGGGATGCCGGTCAGCGTAACGATAGCGCTTGGCTCAGCACCCCAGGCCCGAGGGCCGCAGCCATGCCGGCGATCAGGACAGCCATGAATGCCGATGCGGGCCCCGCGTTATCCGTAAGCGGATTGCACAAAGCGTTCCGCAACGGTCCGCATCAGGTTCAGGCTCTGGCGGGGGTCGATATACAAGTGCAGCGTGCTCAGATTACCGGCCTGATCGGCCCGGACGGGGCCGGTAAAACCACCCTCTTGCGCCTACTCGCGGGCCTGCTGCGAGCCGATGCCGGAGAACTGCAGGTGCTCGGCATCGATGTCCAGGCCGATCCACTCGCGGTACAGCGCGCCATCGGCTACATGCCGCAGCACTTTGGCCTGTACGAGGATCTCAGCGTAAGTGAAAACCTCGATCTCTATGCTGATCTGCAGGGCCTGCCCAGGGCTGCACGAGCGAAGCGCTACCCACAGTTGCTGCAGATGACCGGCCTGAGTGCCTTCACCACCCGCCTGACCGGGCAGCTCTCGGGGGGAATGAAGCAGAAGCTGGGCCTGGCCTGCACCCTGGTACGGCCACCGCAACTACTACTGCTGGATGAACCGACCGTGGGTGTCGATCCGCTTTCGCGCCGCGAACTATGGAAAATCATCGATCACCTGGTCGCCAACGAAGGCCTGACCGTAGTGCTCTCCACCACCTATCTGGATGAAGCCGAGCGCTGCGCCGAGGTGCTTCTACTGCATGCCGGCCAAGTGCTTGGGCACGGTCCACCGGGAAAGTTTGGACAACCCTTGCAAGGGCGCTGCTGGTTGGTACGGGTGGGTAGCGAGGAAACTCCACGGCGCCTGCAGGCTGCACTCGCGGCGCGGCCGGAAGTCCTGGACGCCGTCATCGCTCATGAGGGGATCCGGGTATTGCTGCAAGCCGGTGTCACCCGGCCTACCGCCCTTGATCACGACTGGCAACCCAGCGAACCACGTTTCGAGGATGCCTTCATTGAGATGCTGCCGGCTCGACGACAACAAGCCGAGGTTCGCAGCAAGCAAGCTCCTGCTGCCCGAACCGATCATTCGGAAGCGGTCATCTCGGTACAGGGGCTGAGCCGCCGTTTCGGTGATTTCTATGCCGTACACGACGTCAGCTTCGAGGTCCACCGGGGGGAGATTTTTGGTCTACTGGGTGCCAATGGAGCCGGCAAGTCCACCACCTTTCGCATGCTTTGCGGACTGCTTCCGGCCAGCAGCGGCCAGCTTGCCGTCAGCGGGGTGGATCTGCGCCGCGCCGCCGCCACAGCTCGGGCGCGTATCGGCTACATGGCCCAACGCTTTTCCCTGTACACCCATCTCAAAGTCCGCCAAAACCTGACTTTTTTCGCTCGCAGCTACGGCCTGCGTGGTCCCCGTCTACGTGCTCGCCTGCACTGGGCGGCCGAATCGTTCGGTCTCCATGATCGGCTTGATGCCATCAGCGGTGACCTGCCGCTGGGCTATAAGCAGCGCCTGGCCATGGCTTGTGCACTGATGCACGAACCCGACATCCTGTTTCTTGACGAGCCTACTTCGGGCGTCGATCCGCTGGAACGCCGCAGCTTCTGGGAGCGTATCAACGCCCTGGCAAACCATGGCGTCACCATCATGGTCACCACGCACTTGCTGGAGGAAGCCGAATACTGTGACCGTCTGCTAATCCTGGCCCAGGGACGCATTCTGGCCGAAGGCTCACCGCGAGCCATCCGCGCCCAGGCAGCCACCCCTGAACAGCCTGATCCGGACATGGAAGAGGCCTTTATTACCCTGATCGGAGCCACCGCCGAGGTCCGGCATGCCGCATAAATCAGCGCCTCGTGGTGGTGGCTGGATGCGCCTGGGGGGATTGTTACGCAAGGAGTTTCTGCAGATCGCCCGCGATCCATCCAGTATCGCCATCGCTTTTGTGTTGCCCGTAGTGCTGTTGCTACTGTTCGGCTACGGCGTATCCCTGGATGCGCGTCATGTGCCCATTGCTTTCGTCGCCGATGCCCCCGGAGTACAGACTGCCAGCCTGCTCGGCGCCATGCGCCATTCACCCTACCTCAAGCCTGAGGTGATGGCTGACATGGCCGGCGCCAGAACGGCGCTGCTGGCGCGCCGGGTTGCCGGCATTGTCCATCTGCCCGGTGACTTCGGCACTCGCCTGCTGCAACGTCGCCAAGCACCCATTCAACTACTGGTCAATGGCGTCGATGCCAATCAGGCCAGACTGGTCGAAGGCTACGTTACCGGCACCTGGCAGACCTGGCTGGCAGCACGTACTGCCGCCTCCGGCCAAGCCCTGCAGCCACCGGTTACGCTGGTGCCCAGGATCTGGTTCAACAGCGAGCTGCGCAGCCGTAACTACCTGGTTCCTGGCTTGATCGCCGTGATCATGACGCTCATCGGTGCCCTGCTCACCGCCCTGGTCATGGCTCGCGAGTGGGAACGCGGCACCCTCGAAGCGCTGCTGATCACCCCGGTCACCGTGCGCGAGATCCTGCTCGGCAAACTGCTCCCCTATTTTGTGCTGGGTATGGGTGGTATGGCCCTGTCGGTGGCCATGGCCGTATGGTTATTTCAAGTACCACTGCGTGGCAGCCTGTGGGTACTATTCATCGTCTCGGCGCTGTTTCTCTTTGCCGCCCTAGGTATGGGCTTGCTGATCTCGGTGCTTACTCGCAATCAGTTCGTGGCCGGGCTGGTGGCCATCATTACCACTTTTTTACCGGCCTTCATTCTGTCCGGCTTCATCTTCGACATCGGCAGCATGCCAGCGCCGCTGCAGTGGCTGACCTACCTGATTGCCGCGCGCTATTTCGTAACCCTGCTGCAAACCCTGTTCCTGGCCGGTGACATCTGGGCGGTGATTATCCCCAACGCCCTGGCGCTGCTGTTAATGGCCTGCTTGTTTATCGGTTTGAGTCGCCGATATATCCACAAACGGCTGGACTGACCGGGCCATGTGGTTACGTATCTACGCCCTGGCCCTGAAGGAATTTCTGGCCCTGCTGCGCGATCCGCGGACCCGGCTCGTGGTCATTGCCCCACCGCTCATCCAATTACTGGTATTTGGTTATGCCGCCAGTTTCGACCTGAACCATGTGCCGATGGCGATTTACAATCAGGATCATGGTGCTGCCGCCAGTGCCTTGAGTGCCCGTTTTACCGGCTCACGGCATTTCAATCTGGTCGCACAACCACACAACCAGAACGCCTTGGTGCCACTGCTCGAACGTCGCCAGGCCCTGATGGTGCTGAATATTCCGGCAAATTTCTCCCGCGATCTACACCGTGGGCGCGGTGCCAGGGTTCAGATACTCCTCGACGGGCGCAATTCAAACACCGCGCTCATTGCGCTGAGTTACGCGCGTGGCATCGTCGCCGACTTCAATAGCTACTGGCGGCACCCATCGTCCCAACCAAGGCCTCCGGCAATCCTGATAACCCGGGCCTGGTTCAATCCGAATCTGAGTAGTCGCTGGTTTATTATCCCGGGCATTGTCGGCCTGCTGATGTTGGTGGTGGTGATCGTAGTCACCGCCCTGTCGGTAGCCCGGGAACGTGAGCAGGGTACCTTTGACCAGTTGTTGGTCACACCGCTGCGGCCGCTGGAAATTCTGATCGGCAAGGCCTTACCCGGATTTATCATCGGCCTGCTGGAGGCCAGTGCCATCATCCTCATCGCCACGACCTGGTTTGGCGTACCCTTGCGCGGCCAGCTACTGACGCTGTATGCCGGCATCGTGTTGTTTCTGCTCGCCACCATCGGGGTGGGTTTGATGATTTCATCGCTGACCGCGACTCTACAGCAAGCCCTGCTCGGGGCTTTTCTGTTCCTAGTGCCGGCGGTAATCCTGTCAGGCTTCGCCACGCCGATCGCCAACATGCCGGCGGCAGTACAGTACCTCACCCTGCTCGATCCGCTACGGTATTTCATGGTCGTGCTGCGTAGTGTGTTCCTGGAAGGCACGCCGTTCTCACTGCTGTGGGGGCAGTTCTGGCCCTTGGCCGTGATCGCAGCGGTGACCCTCAGCGGTGCCGGTTGGCTGTTTCGGCACCACCTATACTGAGCAGACCGATCGATACCGGCAGCTAACTATCACTTACT
>CAJXGK010000144.1 GCA_913053815.1 uncultured Rhodanobacteraceae bacterium | reverse complement strand
TCGATCTCGACCGTGGTGGCATAAGGCAGCTCCTCCTCAAGATGCAGCATGAGCTGTTCACGTACCATCTCCGCAGCCAGAAAGCGTTCACTTCGATCGGTCAGTTCATCATTTTTATAAAGTGCCTCGCGTTCCGGGAGATGCTTGATGATGGCCTGCTGTAGTGCTTCCAGCCCCTTCTTACGGCGGGCCGAAACCAGTAACACTGAGGCGTATTCACGATTCTTGCTAGTCGCAGCAAGGAACGGCAGCAGTACCGACTTGTCGCGAATGCGGTCAATTTTATTGACCGCCAACAACCTTGTCATGTTTTGGGCTTCCATTGCCGCATAGACGGCACTGTCCTCGTCGGTCCACTTCCCAGCTTCTACTACCTGGATAGCAACATCTACCCCCGTAAGGGCGGCTTGTGCACAGCGATTCAAAGTGCGATTAAGCGCCCGGCGGGCTCCCCGGTGCAGCCCTGGAGTGTCAACAAACAGGAGTTGTGCAGCAGGCCGATCGAGGATGCCTAGGATGCGATGACGGGTTGTTTGCGGCTTGGGACTGACAATGCTCAGATGAGTGCCCAGCATGGCATTGAGCAGCGATGATTTACCTACGTTCGGTCTACCCAGCAAGGCGGCATAGCCACAATGGAAACCGGAGTCGGGCATCATCTTGCCCGACTGCCCGGTTTTTTCAAGATTTGTAGTGCCTTGGTGGCAGCCTGCTGTTCGGCCGCTCGACGGCTGCCCGCATCCGCAAAAAATTCCAGCAGTTCAGGAACCCTGAGCCGGCAGCCGACCGTGAAAATCGGCTCATGTTCGGATCCGCTGTTGCTGACCAGGGCATAGTCGGGCAGGGGCAAACTCCGATGCTGCAACCATTCCTGCAATTCTGTCTTGGCATCCTTGCCAGACCGGGTCAGCGCCGCCAGACGCGGCTCGATATGGTGGCCAATGACCGCGCGAACCGCATCGAACCCAGCGTCAAGATACACCGCACCCAGCAGTGCCTCGAAAGTATCAGCCAGAATCGAATCACGGCGATGACCGCCACTTTTCATTTCCCCTGGCCCCAGCCGCAATTGCTCGCCCAGATGAATGCCACGGGCGATCTCAGCTAAGGCTCGGCCGTTTACCAGGGCCGCTCGCATCCGTGTCAATTCACCTTCGCTGGCCTGAGCATAACGATCAAACAGTAACTCCGCGACACAACAGTTTAGAAATGCGTCACCGAGATATTCCAGACGCTCGTTATTGGGCCGACCGGCACTACGGTGTGTCAAAGCCAACTCGGCAAGCTCCGCATTGCGAAACCGGTGAGCAAATTGCATGGGGTCAATCACCTGAACTTGATTCATTGAGCGCTGCCGAGGTCTGAAAATGCAAAAGAAAATCGATGTTATACAGAAAGGGGATGGTCTTGTGATAGCGGAAGACCAGACGTGGCGTGCCTTGCCCAGTATCTATGCGAATTTGTGCTTCCCGGATGGTGCTGTTGTCGACGTACTGGAAATCACCCTTAAAAGACATGTCACTACGGATTACTGAAAGCGGCTTCTCCCGCTCACCCGGTTTTGCTGCCACCTCAGCTACCATTTTCTTCACCCCCATGAACTCGAAATAGGCTGGGACCAGTTGCATAGCCATGTAGGTGAAAAAACCTGCTAGGACCAGCACAAACAGAAACCCAACCAGGGTTATACCTTGCTGTTTGGATTTCATAGATATCATCTCCGGCCGTCAATAAATATCAGTGTATGAGCATACCAATGCGTTTGAAATCCACCCAATGCGGGCCACGCCAACTGAACCAGATCAGGAAAGCTTTGCCGACCAGGTTTTTTTCCGGAACGAATCCCCAGAAACGGCTGTCTTCGCTGTTGTCTCGATTGTCCCCCATTACGAAATAGCGATGCTTCGGAACCTTGCATACTCCTTGGTGTGAGGTCGTGAAATAACAGCCGGAAAGGCGCAACGCGGAGGGGTTCACCACTCCAGGCATTTCAACGATATCGTTGAAATGCGTACCCATGGTTTCACGGTACAGCACGGCATTGTTGGCCTCCAGCCATTGACTTTCGCGCCCATAGCCACCCTGATAGGGTCCCACCAATCGGGTGGGGATCAGCTTACCGTTGATATATACGTTCTCACCCTGGATCCGCACCCGGTCCCCTGGCAGCCCGACTACCCGCTTGATATAGTCCTCCCGGGGATTACGCGGGTACCGGAATACGATGACATCACCACGTTGCGGTTCACCCGTATTCAGGAACTTGGTATTGAAGGCGGGCCAACGTAGCCCATAGGCAAACTTGTTAACCAGAATGAAATCACCCACTTTAAGGGTAGGCATCATCGACCCCGATGGAATACGAAACGGTTCAGCAATAAATGATCGGAACACCAGCACCGCAAGGATCACCGGAAACAGTGAGCGGGAATAATCCACCAGAACCGGCAGGCGCGGGGGGGGGCTTTCACCGGCGGCCCGTAACCTACGACGCTTGCGCAGCAGTAGTACATCGACCAGCCAGATCAACCCGGTAATCAAGGTGAGGGCAAGCAACAGGGCCGAAAAATCAAACTCCATCGTGAACTCCAAGAAGGGTTGTGAAAACGTTACCAAACCTATTTCGAATCGACTTTCAGTACTGCCAGGAAGGCTTCCTGGGGAATTTCCACCCGGCCGACCCGTTTCATACGCTTTTTGCCTTTTTTCTGTTTTTCGATCAGCTTACGCTTACGTGATACGTCACCGCCATAACACTTAGCCAGCACATTCTTACGTAAGGCCTTGACCGTTGAACGGGCAATAATCTGCGAGCCGATAGCGGCCTGAATCGCCACGTCGAACATCTGTCTGGGGATCAGATTTTGCATACGTTCGACCAGTTCACGGCCGCGCCGGTCCGCATAGTTTCGATGCACCACCAGACTCAAGGCATCCACGCGATCGCCGTTGATCAGTACATCCACCCGCACAAACGGCCCCGCTTCAAAACGCTCAAAATGGTAATCCATGGAGGCGTAGCCACGACTGACCGACTTCAAACGATCGAAAAAATCCAAAACGGCTTCCGCTAAAGGCAACTCGTAACTGATCTGTACCTGAGTAGCCAAATAGTGGATAGAGCGCTGCACACCACGTTTTTCCTCACACAGGGTGATCACGTTGCCAACGTAATCCGGGGGGGTGAGGATATTCGCAACAATGATCGGCTCACGAATCTCGACCACTTGCTGGGCGGGCGGCAATTTGGCCGGGTTGTCCAGTGTCAACAGGCTGCCGTCGGTGCGGATTACTTCGTACACCACGGTCGGGGCCGTGGTCACCAAATCGATGTTGTACTCGCGTTCCAAGCGTTCCTGCACAATTTCCATATGCAGCATGCCGAGAAAACCGCAGCGAAAGCCAAACCCCATGGCCTCAGAACTCTCCGGCTCGAAAAACAGTGCCGCATCATTAAGCCGCAGCTTATCCAAGGCGTCGCGCAAGGCTGGAAAATTATCAGCTAATACTGGGAATAAACCGGCAAATACGCGGGGCTGAACCTGCTGAAAACCAGATAGAGGCTCCCGTGCCGGATCTTTGGCAAGCGTCAGTGTGTCACCCACCTTGGCACCATACACATCCTTGATTGACGCATTGATCCAGCCTACTTCACCCGGCCCGAGCCGTGAAAGTTTCTTGCGTTTGGGTGTAAACACCCCCACCTCATCTACTTCGTGAGTGCGGTCCGTCGACATAACCTTGATCTTGTCACCCGGCTTGATTTCGCCCTGCATGATTCGTACCAGCATGACCACGCCCAGATAGTTGTCGAACCAAGAATCGATGATCAGGGCTTGCAAAGTGTGGCCATGGTGCGGTTGCGGAGCCGGAATACGGGCGACGATGGCTTCGAGTACCGCCTCGACATTGAAGCCCGTCTTGGCACTGATAGCGATTGCCTCCGAGGCATCGATCCCGATGACCGACTCTATTTCAGTTTTAACCCGATCCACATCTGCTGTTGGCAAATCGATCTTATTGATGACCGGAATTACTTCCAGACCCTGCTCTACTGCGGTGTAGCAGTTCGCCACCGATTGCGCTTCCACCCCCTGGGCGGCATCGACGACCAGCAGCGCACCCTCGCAGGCTGCCAGGGAACGGCTTACTTCGTAACTGAAATCAACATGACCCGGGGTGTCGATAAAATTGAGCTGATAGGTCTTGCCGTTGTGAGCACGATACGGTAGCGAGACGGATTGGGCCTTGATGGTAATGCCCCGCTCACGCTCGATAGGATTCGAGTCCAGAACTTGCGCGGCCATTTCGCGTAGTTGCAGGCCCCCACATAACTGAATGATACGGTCAGCCAGCGTGGATTTGCCGTGATCAATGTGGGCGATGATAGAGAAGTTACGTATCTGATCCATGGTAGCTGCAATGAACGGGCACGCGCGCGTGCAACAACGAGCGCCGCCCGCAGGCGGCGCTCCCAGCCCCAAGTATGACAGATGCCGGGGCGTTGTTTCTGCCCTGGAAGACTGTCCTCAATGGCGACTGCCACCGAGAGGCAAAGCCACAAAAAGGTTGAAATTGTCGCGCTGCAGCAGCAGACGCACGATGGCCCCGCGTCGAAGTCGGCCAAGTTCACGGTTGAACTGGGCCACACTGCCAACAGACTGATTGTCGACGCTCAAAATCACGTCTCCAGGCCTGATCCCCGCCTGCTGTGCCGCATTTCCGGTGACTCGGGTGATCACCACCCCCTGTCCAAGAGATAGGTTCATTTGTTGCCGCTGCTGGGGCGTCGGGGCCTGTACCACCACTCCCAGAGAATTACCCGTATTACCCAACTCACCCTGCATGATGCCGCCCTGGCCACGGGGGGCCTTGCCAATCTTCACATGCACAGTACGTATCTGGCCCTTACGGAAGATCTCAACCTTGGCAATAGTGCCGGGCTGGGTCAAGCCCACCATCGGCGCGAGATCCTGCACCGAGTCGACCTGAGATCCGTTGAAACTTTGAATAATATCACCGCGCTTGATCCCCGCCTTGGCGGCGGGGCTGTGGGGCTCAACTTTGCTAACTAATGCGCCCTTAACCTCACTGAGACCATAGCTCTTGGCCAGATTCGGCGTTACCTGTTGCATCACCACACCCAGCAGACCCCGTTCAACATGACCGTATTTTTTGATCTGTTGAACCGCGTGCATCGCCACATCAATGGGGATGGCAAACGATACCCCCATAAAGCCGCCGGTATTGGAGTAGATCTGCGAGTTGATGCCCACCACCTGACCCTGCAAGTTGAACAGCGGGCCCCCCGAATTGCCACGATTGATGGGTACATCGGTTTGGATAAAGGCGGTGTAGCGCTGATCGGCCGGACCGAAGGCCCGACCCACGGCACTGACGATACCGGCGGTCACGGTATGGTCGAAGCCAAAAGGTGAACCAATCGCCAACACCCATTGCCCGGCCTTGAGGTTGGCCGAGTTGCCAATCTTGACCGTAGGCAGACCGGTCGCCTTGATCTTCAGCAAGGCAATATCGTAGGTCTTGGAATAACCCACCACCTTGGCGGTGAAGACCCGTTTGCTGGCCAGGGTGACCGTAACCTTCTT
>CAJXGK010000143.1 GCA_913053815.1 uncultured Rhodanobacteraceae bacterium | reverse complement strand
GCTCATTGAATCCCGCGTGGGCGACGTCGTCATGAGCGGCAACCAAATCCAAGCCGACACGCCAATCGATGATCGGCGAACAGCAAGCGACAAGTAGCAAGAGCCCAATTTTTCAGAAGTTTGCGATTTGTTGAACCAATTGGCCACTTGCTGCTCTCCCACTACGCGGATAGTGCTGGACACGTAAGTAGAGTACGAGCAAAGCCTCCGAGTACGATGAAATAGACACTCCCGGTGGCACTACCTTGAAATGGAAATTGCCTTAATTCATCGGGGATTGGGAGAGGAACAGGCTGACACCTTGACTGAACACCTTGGCACGACCTGACCGTCCTCTATGGAAGCCAAACCGGTCATGCCCGGCAAGTTGCTGAAGAACTGGTGCAGCGTGGTCATGATCAGGGCATTCGTTTGCACTTGGTACGCGCCGATACCTATCCGTTACGCAACCTCGCAAAAGAGCGCTATCTCATCATCATAATCAGCACTCATGGAGAGGGTGAGCCCCCGGATGACGCTCGCGGCCTGGTCGAGTGGCTTAGTGGAAAACGCGCTCCCAGGCTACCCAACCTGCATTTTGCCGTACTGGGTCTGGGTGACTCGAGTTACCCCAAGTTCTGTGCTGTGGGCCGCCGGCTTGACGGGTGCCTGGAAAAGCAGGGGGCCACCCGTCTGATTGACCTCGGCGAAGCGGATGTCGCCATCGAGGAGGTTGCTAAGCCCTGGACTGAGCAGGTGTTGGGTAAAGTAGTCGAAGCACTGCCGTGTGTGGCACCAACGTTGCGATTGATGCCACCACGCACTCCGGAACCAACCCCGAGCTGGTCTCGCAAACAACCATTTATCGCTTCGGTACTGACCAACCAGCGGATTGTAGCCCGGGACAGCGAGCGCGAGATTCGCCATCTTGAACTGTCGCTGCAGGGTTCGGGTCTGCACTATCACCCCGGGGATGCGCTGGGGGTCTGCCCGGCCAACCCCGCAGCACTGGTTGAGCAGTGGTTGGGAACACTGCAGCTGGAGGGTACGCAGCCGGTTACTTTCGCTAAGCGTACCTTGTCATTGCGGGAATGGCTCAGTTACGAACGAGATATCACCAAGCCATACCGTTCCTGGATCGAGGCGCATGCTGAAAGGGGTCATCACGAAACCCTCAATCAGCTGCTACAAGCCGACCAACAGGGCGCGTTTGCCGACCTTTTGGAACGAGATCAGCCCATCGACCTGTTACGTCGATATCCGGTCGAGTGGTCTGCCGAACAGCTGATTGCGACATTGCGCCCACTACAGCCTCGTATGTATTCGATTGCCTCCAGCCAGCAGGAGGTAGGTGACGAAGTACATCTTACGGTTGCGGTCGTTTCCTATACCCGGGATGGTATACCGCACTGGGGTGCTGCCTCATCTTTTCTTGCCGCCGCCCGCGAAGGGGCGCAGGTTTCGGTTTTTATCGAACCGAACGAGCGTTTCCGGCTGCCGTCCGATTCGGCACGTGACGTCATCATGATCGGCCCCGGTACCGGGGTGGCGCCGTTCCGGGGGTTCCTGCAGGAGCGACAGCACCGTGGTGGCAGTGGCCGCAACTGGTTAGTGTTCGGGAATCATCATTTTAACCGGGATTTCCTCTACCAGAGTGAATGGCAGGCAGCAATAAAAAGCGGGGTATTGCAGCGGATCGATCTGGCCTTTTCACGTGATACCAGCGCCCGGGTCCATGTTCAGCAGCGCTTGCTTGAGCAGGGTAGAGATCTGTTCACCTGGCTCTGCGCAGGCGCACATCTCTACGTCTGCGGTGATGCAAAGCACATGGCGGCAGATGTTCACCAGGCGTTGATCGAGATCGTTGCCAACCAGGGCGGACAGCAACCTGACGAGGCCCAGGCCTGGCTCACCGATCTCATGCGCCAAGGCCGTTATGTACGGGATGTGTACTGATATGACTACTAACCCTTCAGAACTCGAGCAGATCAAGCTCGCCAGTCAGTTTCTTCGTGGCACGATTATTACGAGTCTAGCCGATCCACTAACCGGTGCGGTAAGCGATGCTGATGCCGGCCTACTAAAGTTTCACGGTGGTTACCTGCAAGATAACCGTGATCTACGCGAAGAACGACGCCAGCAGAAGCTCGAACCCGCTCATGCGTTCATGCTTCGTGCACGGCTTCCCGGCGGGGTGGTGACCCCTGTGCAATGGTTGGAATTTGACCGTCTGGCGCGGGAATATGCCGATGGAAGCCTGCGCATTACCTCTCGCCAGACGTTGCAGTGGCACGGCATTCTCAAAGGGCAGCTGAAATCGACCATTGCTGCCATTCATCACGCCCTGGCCACAACTATCGCGGCCTGCGGCGATGTAGTGCGCACGGTGGTATGTACTACCAATCCCATTGAATCGGCAACCCATGGCCTGGTCTATGAGTGGGCAGAGCGGCTTTCCAAGCACCTGACTCCGCATACTCGTGCGTATCACGAAATCTGGCTGGACGGCGAAAAGCGGGTCGGTGAAGTGGAGTCGGAACCGCTGTATGGAGCCAATTATCTGCCCAGGAAGTTCAAGATCGGTCTGGCTATTCCGCCACTCAACGATATTGATGTGTTGTCCCAGGATATGGGTTTAATTGCGATCATCGAGTGCGGTAGACTGGCCGGTTTCAATGTCGCGATTGGCGGCGGCATGGGAGTGACACAGCATGATGCGAGTACCTATCCACGCCTTGCCAACGTGATCGGATTTGTCGGTGTCGATGAGGTTCTAGCCCTGGCCGAAGTCATGGTCGGGGTACACCGCGATTGGGGTGAGCGTGCCGATCGTCGGCATGCCCGGCTCAAATACACCATCGATCGTCGCGGACTCCAGGTATTCCAGGATGAAGTCGAGCGGCGGCTCGGCCATGCACTGGCTCCGGAACGCCCGTATTACTTCGAGCGTAATAGCGACCGCTATGGATGGATTGAAGGTCACGAGGGGTTCTGGCACCTGACCCTGTCTATTGAATCCGGACGTCTCGCCGATCACGAGGACGGCCGTATATTGAGCGGGCTGCGGGCACTGGCCCGGGTGCATCATGGTGATTTTCGGCTGACCTGCAATCAGAACGTTATCGTTGCCAAGGTTGCCGGGAAGGATCGCGCCGGCATCGATTCGATCGTGCGTGACTACGGCCTGGATGGGTACCGCAAGCAGAGTGGCATACGTCGCCACGCGATGGCTTGTGTAGCCTTACCGACCTGTGGCTTGGCCATGGCCGAGAGTGAACGGTATTTGCCTGTTTTGCTCAGCAGTCTGGAGCAACTACTTGATCGGTACGGACTGATCGATACCCCCATTCTGCTGCGGGTCTCCGGATGCCCCAATGGTTGTTCACGCCCGTATCTCGCCGAAATCGCATTGGTAGGGCGGGGGCCGGGTCGTTACGATCTGCGACTTGGTGGTGATTTTCAGGGTCAGCGCTTAAATCGACTGTATCGGCAAAATATCGATGAGCAGGCCATACTCGATGCGCTTGAACCGCTGTTCGCACGCTACGTACTGGTCCGTGGCGAAACCGAGAAGTTTGGGGATTTTCTCGTTCATGCCGGGATCATCGGGCTCGAACCCGGCCCAACGACTGTCCAGGGAAGCGTGGTATGAGTGCCGGACAACTTGCCGGCATCGTGGGGGATGATGCTCGGGCACTGACTGAATTGAATGCCTGGTTGGCGGATCGTTGTGCCGTCGAGCGAGTGGTCTGGGCGTTGGAAAACGGGCCCAGTATGCACGTATTGTCTTCCAGTTTTGGTGCTCAGGCGGCCGTATCACTGCATCTGGTCACCCTTTTGTATCCCGATATTCCTGTGGTATTGATTGATACCGGATACCTGTTTCCCGAAACATATCAGTTTATTGATCAGATGACAGACCGGCTTTCGCTCAACCTGAAAGTCTATATGGCAGAACTGAGTCCAGCTTGGTATGAGGTGCGCCATGGCCGTTTATGGGAGCAGGGACTAGTGGGGATCGAGGAGTACAACCGGGTACGCAAGATCGAGCCAATGCGCCAAGCTCTAGCCGCACTGGGGGTGGGCAGCTGGTTGGCCGGATTACGTCGCAGTCAGTCACGCAGCCGTACATCGATTCCCTTTGTAGAATTCAGCAACGGCTTCTGGAAATGGCACCCCTTGGCGGACTGGAGCGATGCCGATGTGGATCAGTATCTCGTAGACCATGACTTGCCTCGTCATCCTTTGTGCGCAAGGGGGTATGTATCGATTGGCGACACGCACACGACACAACCGGTACAGCCAGGCGTGGATATTGAAAACACCCGGTTCTTTGGTCTCAAACGCGAGTGCGGGCTGCACGGCTCGATCTGAGGGGGTGATCTTTGTACCGGGAAAATTAGGCGCTAGCAGAAATATCCGCCAGGTTGCGTTCGCGCCAGTGCGGTACCGGTGGCCAATAGCGGGGGCTGGGTTCGGTCAGCGCGCGGGTGATATCCTGACGAGCAAGATGCGGGGCAAACTTATGGATAAAATCCAGTACATATTCGCGTAGTATGGTTTCCCGGCGCAACACGATCCAGGTAGTGCATTGTGGAAGCAGGTGATCGGCATCAAGGCTATGCAGGTCAGCATCGCTTGGGAGTATGGCCATTTCAGCGAGTACCCCTACCCCAAGGCCGGCACGCACATAGATTTTTATCAGATCGGCATCACTGGCCGTCATGACGATTTGTGGCGACAGCCCCTCGGTTTCGAATGCGCGGCGTAAAGAGGATTCGGGTTTTAGAGAAGATTCGTAACTGACCAAAGGTTGTCCGGCGAGATCTGCAAGACTGAGGGCGTGGCTGCGAGAGGTCAGCGGGTGCTGATGCGGTACCAGAATCACCCGATTCCAGCGGTAGGCAGGTAGGGCGACGCCAAGGGGTGGTGGCGCGCCGGCACGGCTGATCACGGCAAGATCCGCCCAACCCGATTCGAGCTGTGCCAGGACATCACGGTCCCCACCGGGCTGTAGATGTACGCGTACCAATGGGTATTGCAGATTGAGTGCAGAGATGGCCTCAGGGAGCGCGAAGCGGGCCTGGGTATGGGTGGTCGCGATGCGTAGCTCGCCTTGATCCTCGTTACGAAGATTGGCCGCGATTGACCGAATGTTAGCGGCTTCATCAAGCATCTTTCGTGCCCGACGCATGACTTGCTGACCTGCATGGGTGATAGATGCAAGGCTTTTGCCCCTGCGTACGAACAACTGGAAACCCAGTTCTTCTTCAAGCTTTTTGAGTTGTTTGCTCAGGCCGGGCTGGGTAGCGTGAACATGCTGCGAGGCAAGGGTGATGTTGAGACTGGCGTCAGCGATGGCGACCAGATAACGGAGCTGAATGAGTGTCATGGTGGGTACTCTGCGGGCATTCGTGGAAAAGATAGAGGGGTTGCGAATAACCGCACTGACATCGTTTGTAACGTGAGCCTTGCGGATGTGAGTCCGTATGACACAAGTCGGCTATACGCCGGATGTCATCTACCAAAGCGCCATGAGTTCTTGCTGTGGGGAGATCTATAACGTTCATGCATCTACGTCTATACGTGTAAACGTCTATATTGTCAATGGCACGGGGACGCGGCGGGAAGGGTTCATG